>DATJTM010000684.1:0-3865 GCA_035503395.1 Luteitalea sp. | reverse complement strand
CGGATGTGCGGCAGGAACTCGCGGAACTGCGGGCTCGTGCGGAAGCCCTGCATGTGTCCGTCCGCCGAGTCCCACTCGATGCGAAGCACGTACTGCGTCGGGTCCTCGACGCAGACGGCGAGGTCGTAGCCCAGGCAGTGGGGTGACGCGTCCAGCGCCGCCCGTGCGCGCCCGTAGGCCTGCTCGAACTCGGCCGCCTGATCGGCGGCGATGCCGTAGCGGATGTACTCGATGATCATGGAGCGCTACGGTACGCCGGATCGAGTGGGCCCTGCCCACCCGAATGCCCGGCGTCGCCGTGTTCGCTCACACGACGACCGCGTCGAGGATGTGGAGATCACCAGCCGCCGGAATCGCGCGCTCGATCCGGAAGCCGCCGCGCGCGAGCAGCGCGTCGTACTCCTCGCGCGTCCGGTTGCGTCCACCGGTGCGGACCAGCATGTTGACGTCGCCCAGCTTGGCGCGACATGGCTGGTTGGGCCCGCAGACCAGGTCCTCGATCACGAGCAGGTGCGCACCACCCGGCATTGCGCGGCGCGTGTTGGCGAGGATGGCCAGCGCCTTCGATTCTTCCCAGTCGTGGATGATGTACTTCATCAGGTAGATCTGCGCACCGGCCGGCACCGCCTTGAAGAAGTCGCCACCGGTGAACTGCAGTCGCGCCGCCTGCGCCGCAAGGCGGGGGCGCGCCGCGTCGACGACATGCGGGAGATCGAACAGCACGCCCTTGACGCCCGGATGGGCGCCGAGGACCGCGGTGAGCAGCGTGCCGTTGCCGCCGCCGATGTCGGCGACGGTCGCGCTGGGCGGAAACGGGTACGCCTTGGTGATGGCAGTGGCCGCCGCGGCGGTCATCGACGCCTGGAAATCGTCGAACAACCGTGCCTGGTCCGGATGCCTGGCAAACCAGGTGAACGTGTCTTCACCGAACACGAGCTCGTGGCCGGTCTCACCGGTGCGGACCGAGTCGCGAAGGGCGCCCCACGAACGCCAGAAGAAGTCCTCGCCGCGGACTTCCGCCGCCGCGCGCATCGACCTCGGCACGTCGCCCTGCAACAGGCGCGACACGGGCGTCTGCCGGAACCGACGCCCCTCCAGTTCCTCGAAGACGCCGTAGCCGGCCAGGGTCCGCAGGACGCGATACAACGAGTCGGGATGGACCTTCGTCGCGGCTGCGATCTCGTCGACGCTCGGACTCCCTGCCCCGATGTGGTCGGCCACGCGGGTTCTGGCCGCTACATAGATCATCTGGGTCACGGCGGCGCCATCGATCAGCGTGAGCAGGCGCTGCTCGGGTGACGGTGTCGGCGCGGCGGCGCCGGCTGCCGGTGCCTGGGAGAGCGCGGCGACCGGAGTCGCAGCAGTCGGGGACGACGCGGCCGCTCCGGCGGCACAGGCACCGAAGAAGGCACGGCGGTTCACAGAGGGCATGGGGCCTCCGGGTCGACGTAAGGGGGTTTCCTCCTGAAACGCCCGGGTGGCCTCGACCGAACGCCGGCTCAGCCGAGCCAGATCGTGAAGCGGGTCGGGCCGCCGTCGGGCCCGTCGAGCGTGAACGCGAAGCCGTGTCGGGTCAGGATTTCCTGCACGAGCGTCAGGCCGATGCCCTGGCCCGACTCCTTGGTGCTGAAGAACGGCGTGAACAGGTGTGCGCGTACTTCAGGGGCGAGACCGGGACCGCTGTCCTCGATCTCGAGGAACGGCCGCTGGCTGGCGACGCCCGTCCGCAGCACCACGCGGCCATCCTGGCCGACCGCCTCGATCGCGTTCTTCAGCACGTTCACCAGCGCCTGCTCCATCAGCGTGCGATCGAGAGCCACCACGGGCAGCCCTGCGAGTTCGAGGCTGAGCACCACGCGCCGGCGTTCGGCCTCGGCCGCCATCAGTCGCCGCAAGTGCGAAAGCAGGTCATGCACGTCGCACGGCGCCAGCCGCGGCTCGGGCAGCCGCACCACGTCGGCGAACGCCTTCATGAATGCCCCGAGCTGCTCGGTGCGCGTCATCACCACGCGCAGCGCACCTTCGAAGTCTTCACGGCTGTCGTCGGGCAACTGGCCAGCGAACATCAGGCACGACGTGAGCAGCGAGTTGGACGCCGCCACCGAGTTGTTGACCTCGTGCGACAGCATTCGGATCAACTTCTCGTAGGCCGCCTTCTCGGCCTGGCGCAGTTCTTCGGTCAGTTCCTCGATCAGCAGGAAGGTGCGACTGAAACCGCGATCCATGAAGCTGCCGCGGCTCGCCTTGGCGCGCCGACCACCGGGCAACGTCACCAGCGCGGTGGCGCTGCTCGACAGCGCCGTCATGACATCGTTGAGCGCGGTGCCGTCGCGCGCGGCCGGCATACCGGGGCCAACGTCCGGGCCGAGCAGCCGCATGGCCGCCGGGTTCACGAAGTCGACGCGGGCGTCGTGGTCGAGAATGACCGCGCCCGACGGCGAGACGTCGAGCAGGCTCTGGAGGAAGTGGTGCTGCTCGCGGACGCGGATGCGTTCGGCCCGCAGCGCGTCGGCCATCCGGTTGTAGATCTCGATCAGGCGATCGATCTCGATCTGCCCGGTTTCGCGGAAGCGCGTCGTGTAGTCGCTCTCCTCGAGCAACTGCGCGCTCTCGCGTACCAGGGCATGCGCCCGCAGCAGCCGATCGACCAGCCATGCCCCGACGGCCGCCGACACGAGCAGCGCCGCCTCGATGGCGACCAGCCCCCACACGACGTCGCGCGTGAGACGCCAGGCCAGCCAGCACGCCACGGCGTGCAGCACGAACAGATAAGCGTAGAAGAGCCGCCGCAGCGTCACGTACGTAGGCTACAGGCAGTCGGCCAGTCGGCAGTCGGCAGTAGGCTGCAGGCAGTAGGCTGCAGGCTCGTAGGCTGCAGGCTCGTAGGCTGCAGGCTGTTCTATACAGAAATGCCGTACTTCTCCAGCCGGCGGTAGAGCGCGGCGCGGCTGAAGCCGAGGGAGTCCGCGACGCGGCTGACATTGCCGCCATGATGGCGCAGCGACTTGAGGATCATCGCCCGCTCGATCTCCTCCATCGTCATGCTGCCGACCGGCGGCAGCGGGTCGTGCCCCGACGGCGTCGTCACGCCTTCCATCTCCGATGTTGCGCGGAAGTCGTCCACGTCGAGTACCTGTCCCGGTGTGACGAGCGCGGCGCGCTCGATCCATTGTTTCAGCTGGCGGATGTTGCCGGGCCACGGCAGCGACTGCAGCCACTTGGTCGCGGCCGGGCTGATCGTCAGCGACTCGCGGCCCTGGTGCTGCGCGAGGGTCTGCACGAACCGCTGCGCCAGCAGGGGGATGTCGGCCGGGCGCTCCCGCAGCGCCGGCAGGTGCACGGTGATCAGGTTGATGCGATACAGCAGGTCTTCGCGGAACTCGCCGCGGCGGACCATCTCGGCCAGTGATCGGTTGGTCGCCGAGACGACGCGGACGTCGACCGAGCGTTGCTGGCTGGAGCCGAGCACCTCGTAGGTCCGGTCCTGCAGCACGCGCAGCAGCTTGACCTGCGACGAGGCGTCGAGGTCGCCAATCTCGTCGAGGAAGATGGTGCCGCCATCGGCCAGGTCGAAGCGGCCCTGCCGATCGTGCCTGGCGTCGGTGAACGCGCCGCGGACGTGCCCGAACATCTCGCTCTCGAACAGCGACGCCGAGATGCCCCCGAGGTTGACCTTCACGAACGGACGCTTGCGGCGATGGCTGTTGCGATGCAGGGCGTCAGCGATCAGCTCCTTGCCGGTGCCGCTTTCGCCGGTGACGAGTACCGAGGCGTCGGTGGCCGCGACGCGGCCGACCAGCTGCAGCAGCTTCAGCATCCGCGCGTCGGCGGTGACGATGGCGTCGAAGTCGTAGCTGGCGTCGAG
>DATJTM010000683.1:0-2497 GCA_035503395.1 Luteitalea sp. | reverse complement strand
GCGAACGACGGTTCCTCTTCGTTGTTTCGAAGGCCCAAGGCCGATGGCCGAAAGCCGGCGATATCAGGGCGGCACGAAGCGCCGCCCCTTCCTACACCTCATGCCCTACCGCCACCGAGTCCTGTCGTTCCTGTTCGTGCTGTCGATGGTCACGTACCTCGACCGCGTCTGTATCGCGGTCGCGGGTCCCGAGATGCAGAAGGACCTCGGACTGTCGCCATCGCAGTGGGGATGGGTCGTCGGCATCTTCGCGCTCTCGTATGCGCTGTTCGAGATCCCGTCGGGCGCGCTCGGCGATCGCATCGGCCCGCGCAAGGTCCTGACGCGCATCGTGCTGTGGTGGTCGGCGTTCACCAGCATCACGGGGCTCGTGTCCAACTACTACGCGCTGCTGGCGGCGCGCTTCGCGTTCGGCATGGGCGAGGCGGGGGCGTACCCGAATGCCTCGTCGAGCATCTCGCGCTGGTTCCCGCTGGCCGAGCGCGCCCGCGCGCACGGCACGGTGTGGATGGCGAGCCGCGTCGGCGGCGCGCTGACGCCGCTGCTCGTGGTGCCGATCGTCGGCGCGTACGGCTGGCGGATGGCGTTCTACCTGTTCGGCCTGATCGGTGTCGTGTGGGCGGCCGCCTGGTACTGGTGGTATCGGGATTATCCGACCGAGATGCCGGGCGTGACTCGTGAGGAACTGGCGCACATCGGCGAAGGTTCGGCGCGCGCCGCACATCACTCGCTGCCGTGGGCGCAGGTCGTGAAGAGCCCGAATTTCTGGGCCATTCTCGCCATGTACCACACGTATTGCTGGGGCTCGTACTTCTACGTGTCGTGGATGCCGACGTACCTGCGGCTCGGGCGCGGGTTCACGGCCGACGAGATGAAGATCTACGCGATGCTGCCGTTCCTGGCCGGCGCCATCGGCAACCTCACTGGCGGCTCGCTGAGCGATCTGCTCGTCCGGCGCCTCGGTCTGAAGATCGGTCGTCGCACTGTTGCCGCGACCGGCCTCGCGATGTCCGCCCTCTGCCTCTTCGGCACCGCCATCGTCGACAACCGGCTGGTGGCAGTGGGGCTGCTGACGTTCGGCTACTTCAGCATGGACTGCATGCTGCCGGTGTCGTGGGCGGTGTGCGTGGACGTTGGACGCCGGCATGCCGGTGCGGTGACCGGCGCGATGAACACGGCCGGCCAACTCGGATCCTTCCTGTCGTCGGTGGCGTTCGGCGCCCTCGTCGACGCCTTCGGTGGCCGCTACGACGTGCCGCTGATCCTGTTCAGCGCCTGCCTCCTGGTGTCGTCGCTGATCTTCCTGCGCATCGACGCGTCGGAGCCGCTGATCGCCGACTCGGGCCCGCCGGCACACTGACACCTCAGCGCGCTCCCTTCCTGGCCGACCGGTTCTGATCGTACGTAGCCGACCGACTCGTCGGTCGGTCGCGGCGACTCGCCGCGCCTCTCCGCAGGCATGACTGCTCCTGTTCGCCGAGGGTGAGGTAGGGCCGGCTGTCCCAGCCGGCCGTCGTGACGGAAGGATCCACCTGCGTGGGAGAGCACAGAGCGCTGACGGACCGCTCGGAGAGCGGTCCCTACCTCACCCATACTGTTCGTGATGCCTGACGACATCACGACGCGTGCCGACATCGATGCGCTGCTGCGCGCCTTCTACGCGCGGGCGATGACAGACGCGCACATCGGCTACCTTTTCACGGAGGTCGCGCAACTCGATCTCGAGGCGCACCTGCCGCGCATCGGCGACTTCTGGGAGCAGGTGCTGTTGCAGCGACCCGTCTACGTCGGCAATCCGATGGCCGTGCACATCCATCTGCACGGCGCGTCACCGCTGAAGGCGACGCACTTCCAGCGCTGGTTCGAGTTGTGGGCGGAGGCCGTGGATGCCTCGTTTGCGGGACCGATCGCGATGGAAGCGAAGCGTCGCGCCGCGATCATCGCCGAGTCGATGCAGGCGCGGCTGGGAATCGTCTCGACCGAGGAGGCGCTGGGCGAGGCGTACCGGAAGGCGTTGGGGCTGCGCGGAAAGACTTAGGTAGGGACCGCTCGCTGAGCGGTCCGTCCATACGCAGTCGACAAGGGAGAGACGCCTCGCCGAGGTCTGGAGAGCGGACGCGCCGGCGGCGCGTCCCTACCCTCGTTCCTGCGTCTACTCGACGACGAGCTGGCCGACCATCCCGGCCTGGAAGTGGCCCGGGAACGTGCAGATGAACTGGTACTTGCCGGCCGCCGGTGCCGTGAACTCGACCTCCACCGTCTCACCACCGCCCGCGAGGCCGCTGGACGCGATGATCTGCGCCTTGAACTTGGCCGGGATGTACGCGGTGTCGCGCGCCGTGGCCGCTGCGGTCGCGACGGCAGTCGCGTCGGTGCCGGCCTTGAGCAGCACGAAGTTGTGCGCCATCGCCATCTTCGGCAGGGCGCCGACCGCCTTCAGCGACACCTTGACGGTTTCGCCGGCCTTGACGCGGATGATCGCCGGGGCGAACTTCAT
>DATJTM010000682.1:0-8936 GCA_035503395.1 Luteitalea sp. | reverse complement strand
TCTCGCCCAAGCCGCAGCCGGTCGAGAGCCTCGGCGTCGGCGAGGTCGGCTTCGTCATCGCCAACATCAAGCGGCTCGGCGACGCGCAGATCGGCGACACGATCACCGAGGCGTCGCGGCCGACCGCCGAGCCGTTCCCCGGCTTCCAGGAAATGAAGCCGATGGTGTTCGCCGGGCTCTATCCGGTCGAGGGCCACCAGTATCCAGAGCTGCGCGACGCGCTCGAGAAGCTGAAGTTGAACGACGCGGCGTTCGCGTTCGAGCCCGAGACGTCGGCGGCGCTCGGCTTCGGCTTCCGCTGCGGCTTCCTCGGCCTGCTGCACATGGAGATCGTGCAGGAACGGCTCGAGCGCGAATTCGACGTCGACCTCGTCACGACCGCCCCCGGCGTGCAGTACCGCGTGACGACGACCGACGGCGAGGTGCACGAGGTCGACAACCCGTCGAAGTTGCCCGAGGCCGGCCGCGTGTCGCGCTTCGAGGAGCCGATCATCACCTCGACGATCATCACGCCGGCCGAATATGTGGGCGGGATCCTGCAGCTGTGCCAGGAAAAGCGCGGCCAGCAGAAGAACATCGAGTACATGACGTCGGGCCGCGTCGTGGTCACCTACGAACTGCCCTTCAACGAAGTCGTGCTCGACTTCTACGATCGCCTGAAGACGGTGTCGCGCGGGTACGCGTCGCTCGACTACCACGTCACCGGCTACTGGGACTCGCCGCTCGTCAAGCTGGACATCCTGGTCAACGGTGAGCCGGTCGACGCGCTGTCGATCATCGTCCACCGCGACACGGCGTACGGCCGTGGCCGGCTGCTGGCGGCGAAGATGCGCGAGCTGATCCCGCGGCAGATGTTCGAGGTGGCGATCCAGGCGGCGATCGGCGGCCGCATCATCGCCCGCGAGTCGGTCAAGGCGATTCGCAAGAACGTGCTGGCCAAGTGCTACGGCGGCGACATCTCCCGCAAGCGGAAGCTGCTCGAGAAGCAGAAGGAAGGCAAGAAGCGCATGAAACGCGTGGGCCGCGTCGAGATTCCGCAGGAAGCCTTCCTGGCCGTGCTCAAGGTGGGGACCGACGCATGAGTGCGCCCCGCCCCGCGCCGGCGGCCGCCCCCGCCGTGCTGCCGCCGAAGTCGACTGCCCGCGAGTACTTCGAGTCGATCGTCATCGCCGTCATCCTGGCGCTCTTCGTCCGGACGTGGTGCTTCCAGGCGTTCAAGATTCCGACCGGGTCGATGGAGAACAACCTGCTCATCGGCGATCACCTCGTCGTGAACAAGTTCCTCTTCGCACCGGCAGGCTTCGAGCGGGGTGTGCTGCCGATTCGCGATTTCCGGCGCGGCGACGTCGTCGTCTTCAAGTGGCCGGGCGGCCCCGAACGCGACTTCATCAAGCGGGTGATCGGCCTCCCGGGCGAGACCGTCGAACTGCGCCACAAGAAGGTCTACATCAACGGCACCGCGCTCGAGGAGCCGTACGTCCACTACCTGTTGCCGCCACGCGCCGACGGGGAAGTGACCGCTTACGACAAGCGCGAGACCTACGCGCCGGTGACGGTGCCGGACGGGCAGCTGTTCGTGATGGGCGACAACCGCGACAACTCGGAGGACAGCCGCTACTGGGGCTTCCTGCCGCAGACCTACGTCAAGGGCCGCGCGGTGATGGTCTACTGGTCGTTCGAGAGCGACGCCGCCGACTACGAGCGTCCCGGGATTGAGCAGCTCTTCTCGATGGTCACCGGCTTCTTCACCAAGACCCGGTGGAGCCGACTCGGGGACCAGATCAGGTAGAGCAATTTCAGAAACTCAGGGATTTCAGAATTTCATCGCCACCGGAGCGCCTCGAAGGTTGGCGGTGCTATTGAAATTCTGAATTGTGAACGTCTGAAATTGCGCGGCCCTACGGTGCTATGCCGCCGACGCGGTCCTTGCGGCCCTCTACATCCACGTAGAAATCGTAGGAATAGAACTTCGTCGGCAGGTACTCGAGCTGCGCCGTCCAGCCCGTGGAGACGTACACGGTGCCGTCGCGTTTGGCCAGATCGATGTCGACCGCCGTCACGGGCACGTCGTGCGACTCCGCAATCGACGCGATCCGCGCCTTCAGTTCGTCCGGGGTCAGGCGCCCGGGATAGGTGGCCACTTCGACCACCGCATCCTTGAACTGCAGGTAGTGCCAGAACTGCGGCACGATCCGCACGCCTGCGTGGACGAGCAGGCCGAGCACGACCAGGCGAACGACGTTACGCACCATCGGCGACCCCGTCGTCAGCCCAGCATCGCGGTCGCGTCGCCGGCCTGGGCCCGATTGGCATCGGCATCGGCAACGCGGGGCCGGAGCAGGCGCACCTTGTCGTCGCGCGCATCCTGCGTGCGGACGAATTCCAGCGCATACGTCAGCGAGGCGATCGACTGCTCGAGGGTGCCCTCGACGTCGCGCTTCCGGAGGCGCATCTCGGTGACGGCGTGCTCCATCTCGTCGAGGCGCGCGTTGGCCATCTGCACCAGCACGTCGACGCGAGCCTGCGCGTCCTTGACCATCGCGTCCGACCGCAGCTGCGCATCGGCGTAGAGAGCGTCGGCGCGCAGCTGGGCGTCGGTCATCAGGCCCTGGGCGCGGGTATCGGCGTCGTGCAGCGTCGCCTGGGCGCGCGTGCCCGCATCGCGGACCGTGCTTTCGGCCCGCGCGTCGGCTTCACGCAGGATGGCGGCTGCACGGCCTTCGGCGTCGCGCACCGTGGCGGTGGCGCGGTGCTCGGCTTCCGCAATCTGCGTCGACGTCCGCAGCTCGGTGCTGTCGGTGAGCGTGCGCGATCGCGACTCGGCATCGCCGGTCAGCGTGGCCGCGCGCAGTTCGGCCTCGCCCGTCACCGTCGTGGCGCGGAGCTCGGCGTCCTTGACCATCGCCGTCGAGCGCGTCTCGGCGTCGCGGAGGAGGACGTCGGCTTCCTTGCCGGCGTTCTCGCGAATCTGGTCGGCGACCTTCTGCGCGGTGAGCAGCGTGTTGCGCAGGTTCGCCTCGCGGTCGCGGTGCTCGCCCAGCTGCGTTTCGGCCTTCTGCAGGTCCTGACGCAGGCGGTCGACCTCGCGCAGGGCGGACTCGTAGTCGTCGGCCGCGTCGGTGAGCAGCGTCCGGACCTCGTCGCGGTCGTACCCGCGCAGCGAGGTCGAGAGGTGGGTCTGGCGCAGATCGAGAGGCGTGACTTTCATCGACGAAGACTCCTGCGAATCGGCATGAACGAGTGCAGCAACGGCGCTCCGCGCCGCCAGCCACGCCACTGGGGAGGCGTGCCTGCCATCGGACACGGACGGGAGAGCACATCCCGTACCACGGCCGATCTATCAGCAATTCGGCCGGGAAACTGTAGGTGTGGCGGCTGAGACGTCGCGCGCGGTGACGATTCTCCGACCGTCGATCACGAGAACCGACAGGCAGGACACGGGAACCGGGGGCGGGACGGGGCACCGGGGGGGCACCGGGGGGGCACCGGGGACGGGGTACCGGGTACCGGGTACCGGGAACGGACCGGTCTTCGTCATTCGGCCGCCGGCCTTCGAGGTTGCCGCATTCCCGCAACACAACGCAGGCGTGGGGCTTCAGCTCGACGCTCTCGACGCGCGGCCTCGGTCGTCGAACATCACTGCCGTCGACCTGGCGGTCGACGGCTACGAGCGGCTGCCGAAGATGGCGGAGCCGACGCGGACGATGGTGGCGCCTTCCTCGATGGCGACCTCGAAGTCGTGCGACATGCCCATCGACAACTCGCGCAGCTGTTCGGCCGGCACGCCTTCGGTCAGGAGGGCCTCGCGCAACGTCCGCAGGCGCGCGAACCAGGGGCGGACCTGTTCGAGGTCTTCCGCGTACGGCGGCAGGACCATGAGACCTTCGACCCGCACGCCGCCGAGGGCCTGCGCGCGCGCCAGGAGCGGGCGCAGATCGGTCTCGTCGAGGCCGGACTTGGTGGACTCGTGGGCGAGATCCACCTGAATCAGCACCGGAAGCGGGGTGCCGACCGAGTCGGCGGCCCGTGCGAGTCGCTCGAGCAGGTCGGTGGAGTCCACCGACTGCACCGCGGCAAACGCCCCGGCCACCTTGTTCGCCTTGTTGGACTGGAGGTGGCCGATGAGGTGCCACCGGAGCGGCAGGTCGGCGGTCTCGGCCTGCTTGGCGAGCGCTTCCTGCACGCGGTTTTCACCGAAGTCGTTCTGCCCGGCGGCGTGGGCGGCCCGGACGGCGTCGGCGCCGAATGTCTTGCTGACGGCGATCAGGCGGACGGCCTCGGGCGACCGCCCGCTGCGGATCGCGGCGCTGGCGATCCGTGCCCGGACGGCGTCGAGCCGTCCGGGCAGCCCGGAGTCCAGCGAGGTGGTGCTCACTCCTTCGGCTTGATCGAGTCCAGCACGCCCTTGGCCTGGGCGGCCAGCGGGCCACTCGGCGCCAGCTTCAGGTAGTTCTCGAAGTACTTGCCGGCCTCGGCCATGTTGCCGCCGTTGAGGTTGGCCATGCCGAGCCAGTAGTTGGCTTCCGCGTAGTTGGGGTCGGCTTTCACCGCGGCCTCGAACTGCGCCTTCGCCTCGGCCATCTTGCCCGCGTTCCAGAGGATCACGCCCTGGTTGTAGCTGTCCTGGGCGGACCCGCCGCCGGCAGCGGCGCCCATCGACGCGGCCTTGGTGGCCATCGCGGCGGCTTCTTCACGCTTGCCGGTGCTGTTGTACAGATCGGCGAGCGCCGAGATCGGCTTGGAGTCGTCCGGACGCAGTTCGGCGGCCTTCTTGAACGCGGCCTCCGCCTTGTCGATCTCCTTCTTCTCGTAGTGGACCGACCCGACGTTCATGTAGCAGGCGTAGCAGTTGGCCTGCATGCCGATCGCCTCGGTGAACTTGGCGACCGCGGCGTCGTGGTTCTTGGCGCCCATCGCCTGCACGCCCTCGTCGAACGTCTTGCGGAAGGCGGCTTCTTCGGCCGACATCCCCTTGGCCGCCGGCTTCAGCGTGAAGTTCATCTCGGGTGCGTTGCCGATGCCGACCTGCACCTGATCGGCCGCCTGGCCGGTCTCGTGCTGCACCGTCACGTAATAGGGCCCGGGCTGCAGGCCGACCTGGATGAACTCGCCCTTCTTGTTGGTCTTGACGTCACGCTTCTGGTTCGTGCCGCCCTTGAACTCGATCGTGACCGCGGCCTTGTCGACCGGCTGGCCCTTGCCGTCGACCACCTTGCCCTTGATGGTGCCGGTGGTTTGGGCGGCGGCCGGCGCTCCGGCCACGCATGCGAACGCGAGGGCAACGGCCGTCACCATGCGCACGCCAAATGTGAGTACAGACATGTGTTCCTCCGGGACGACCGTGCGTCCGACCGAAGAGTGTATCCCTCCCGCGCCAGCCGCGGTAGGGAGGGCGGTCGGCGCGTCGCCGACATGAGATAGGCTCCTCGCGACATCTCAGCAGAGGAGCCGAATGCAGACCCGCGTACTGGTTGTGACGATGGCGCTGGCGGCGTGGGCGGGAGGGTGCACGCGCGAGGCGCTGGCACCGGCGCCCGGCGAAGGCGCGCCAGCGGCCACCGGCAGTCCCGCGCATGCCGCCCTGACCCGCCTCATCGACGAGGAGTGGGACTGGCGCCTGCGGGAGAGCCCGGTCTTTGCCACCAGCGTCGGCGACCACCGCTTCGACGAACGGCTCTCGACCGAAACGACCGCCGACGAGCAGCGCCGCGGTCGGGAATCGCAGCAGTTCCTCGATCGGCTGGCCGGCATCGACCGGGCGACCCTGACGCCCCGCGGTCTGGTCGACGCCGACATGCTGCGCGCCCAGCTCGAGGACCGCGTGGCGTCGGTCCGCTTCAGGGAGTACCTGGTCCCAATCAATGCCGACTCGGGCTTCCACTCGGGCTTCGCGCTGATGCCGCAGTCGCTGCGCCTGGCCGACGCGAAGGACTACGACAACTACATCGCGCGGCTGCGGGCGTTCCCGCGCTACATGGACGAGCACATCGCGCGGATGCGTGAAGGCCTGCAGGCCGGCATCACCGTGCCGAAGGTGGCGCTCACCGGCGCCGACACGTCGGTGTTGCCGCTGATGCCGGACGACCCGACCGCGAGCCCGCTGTACAGGCCATTCAAGGCGTTGCCGGCCACGCTGCCGGCCGCCGAGCGCACCCGCCTCGAAGCGGCAGGCCGGAGCGCCATCGTCGAGGCCGTGACGCCCGCCTACGCCCGCTTCAAGACGTTCCTCGCCGCCGAATACATCCCGGGCGCCCGCGAGAGCATCGCCGCCAGCGCGCTGCCCGATGGCACCGCGTACTACGAGTACCTCGTCAAGCGTTTCACGACGCTGCCGCTCACCGCCGAACAGGTGCACCAGACCGGACTGGCCGAAGTGGCGAAGATTCGCGCCGAGATGGAGCAGGTGATGCGCAAGACCGGCTTCACCGGCGACTTCGCGGCGTTCCTGCAGATGTTGCGCACCGATCCGCGCTTCTATCCGAAGACCGGCGAACAGCTGCTGAAGGAAGGCGCCTGGATTGCCAAGCGAATGGACGCGAAGCTGCCGTCGCTGTTCGGGCGCCTGCCACGACAACCTTATGGCGTGGCACCGGTGCCCGACTATCTCGCGCCCAAGTACACCGGTGGCCGCTACAACGGCAACCCACCCGACAGCACCGAGCCCGGCTACTACTGGCTGAACACGTACGCACTGAACACGCGGCCGCTGTACAACCTCGAAGCGCTGACGCTGCACGAGGCCGTGCCCGGCCATCACCTGCAGATCGCGCTCGCCAACGAAACGACCGACATCCCGAAGTTCCGCAAGTACTCCTACATCTCGGCGTTCGGCGAAGGGTGGGGGCTGTATTCGGAGTGGCTGGGAATCGAGGCCGGCTTCTACACCGACCCGTACAGCGACTTCGGGCGCCTCACGTACGCGATGTGGCGCGCCGCACGGCTCGTCGTCGACACCGGCATGCACGTGAAGGGCTGGACGCGCCAGCAGTCGATCGACTACCTCGCCACCAACACCGCGTTGTCACTCCACGAGTGCACGACGGAGACCGACCGCTACATCGCGTGGCCGGGGCAGGCGCTGTCGTACAAGATCGGCGAGCTGAAGATCCGCGAGCTGCGCGCACGGGCCGAGCAGGCGCTCGGGACGAAGTTCGACCGTCGCCGATTCCACGACGCGGTCCTCGCCAACGGCTCGGTGCCGCTGCCGGTACTCGAGCAGCAGATTGACACGTTCATCAAGGGAGAGTCGGCGCGCTGACGCGCGCCTGACGGTCGGCCTTCCGCCTTCGCGCTTCGGCGGACAAGTCGTCGTTCGGCCTCGGGCCTTCGAACCGACGGCCAAAGTGAGGTACAGCGCGACTGACCGTCGGACAAAGTCCGACGGCGACACGTATCTCCATGGGCTACAGGCCGCAGGCGACAAGTGAGGTAGCGACGGCCGTCCCGGCCGTCCGTCGCTGCTGCCGCCCCGAACGTTCAGGAGCATCTGTCGCGGCGATGCAAGTCTGCGGTGACGGACCGCTCGGAGAGCGGTCCCTACCTCACTCGTGCGTCGCCCGCGCGAAGAACTTGACGACGTCTTCCGGACGTCGCGTGACGGGGGCAGGCGGCAGCGCATTGAGGAAGCGTCGGCCGTAGCCCATCGACTGCAGGCGTGGATCGAGCAGCGCAATCACGCCGCGATCCTGGCGATGGCGAATCAGCCGGCCAACGCCCTGCAACAGCGTGAGAATCGCGAGCGGCACCTGGAAGCCGGCGAACGCATCGATGCCGCGTCGCTGCAACGCTTCGATGCGGGCGGCGACGACGGGATCGCCGGGTGAGGCGAACGGGATGCGGTCGATGATCACGCAGCTGAGCGCCTCACCGACGACGTCGACCCCCTGCCAGAAGCTGGCAGTGCCGAACAGCACCGCGTTGGGTGTCCGGCGGAATTGTTCGAGCAGCGCGCCGCGCGGCATGCTGCCCTGCACGAGCATCGGATAGGGGAGTCGCGTCGACAGGCGTGCGTGCGCATCGCGCAGCGCCGCGTACGACGTGAACAGCAGGAACGCGCGTCCTTCACTCGCCGTGAGGAGCGCCGCGGCTTCATCGGCCAGCGCGGCCGCGTATTCGCGCGTCCGCGGATCCGGCATCTTGCGCGGCAGGTACACCAGCGCCTGCGTCCGGTAGTCGAACTCCGACGGCACCTTCACTTCGAGCGAGTCGCCGATGCCGAGCCGGGCGCGCACGTAGCCGAACGACCCACCGATCGACATCGTCGCCGAGGTCAGGACCAGCGACGGCAGCCGATCGATCAGCACGTCGCGGATGATGTGCGACACGTCGATCGGAGCGGCTCGCAGCGCGACGTGCCGTCCGCGCAGCTCGAGGAAGTAGACGTAGTCGGCGTCCTCGGCCCGGAGCAGGAAGCGCAGGTCGTCGCGGATTTCGCCCGCCCGCTTGGAGATGGCGCGCAGGTCCTCCGGCGCGTCCTTGAGCAGCGCGAGCGCTTCCTCGAGCGAGCCGAGCGCGTCGATCAGCTGCAGTCCGCTCTCGCCGGCCGCGTCGGCCAGCAGGTCGCCGCTCACGCGGAGACGCTCGTCGAACAGCGTCGCGCCGGCATCCGGCGTTTGCCGGACACCTGGGCGACGCGTCTGCAGATCGAGGAAGAAGGCGCGGGACGTCACCGCGAGCCGCTCGATGGCGCGCGCGATCGCGGCCGCGTCCTCGTGTGGCACGAACAGCGGCGACGTGCGGATCGCGGCAGCATCGGTGAACAGCTGCTCGATGCGGAAATTGCTGACGCTGAGCCCGAAGTATTGCGTCGCGACGTCTTCGAGCTGGTGCGCCTCGTCGATGATGCCAACCTGGCACTCGGGGATCACTTCGCCGAACGAGTGGCGGCGCAAGGCAGCGTCGGCGCAGAGCAGGTGGTGATTCACGATCACCACGTC
>DATJTM010000681.1:0-2096 GCA_035503395.1 Luteitalea sp. | reverse complement strand
GTGCGGCGCAGCCAGGCTCCCAGGTGGGCGGCCGACTCGATCCGCGCCAGATGGCTGTGCAACTGCACGAAGACGTCCTGGGCGATGTCCTCGGCCAGCATCGGGTCGCGCACGCCGTACCACGCCACGCTGTACACCTTGCGCTGGTGCCGGCGGACGAGCGCCTCGAAGGCGTCGAGGTCACCCTGCCGGGCCGAGTCCAGCAGGCGCTGGTCGCGGTCGGCCAGGGCCGTCGGGGTCAGGAGGGTGGCAGAGGCGTTCATGGCGCTCACTGCTCATATACGGGCGAACCGGTTCCCGAGGGTGCATCGGCCAGGCCGACCAGACGTCGCCAGGTGCCGAGTCCCTGCGGCAGGGCTGCCCCGGCGCAGCGCGACGCAGCCACGTAGGTGTCCCGAATGGCATCACGACCGGGGCGCCGGACCGCTTCCGCCGACGGACATCGTACGGGTGCAGGCGCCGGAGCGCTTCGGTCGGAGGATTGGATCGTGAGGGTGGCGAGGCCCTCCCCGGCCCACGGCGGCCCCAGTTGCAGGGCTCCCATCGTCAGGACGTGCACGAGCTCGTGGTTCAGCGTCGTGACGGTGGCCTCGGCGGCTGCCGGTGCCAGATCGACGCGATACGCCGCAGCCCCTCGCGGCGTCGTCGCGGCGGACGTCCACCAGGCGCGGCCGGTCGCACGTTGGTAGGCCTCCACGGTCGGATGGACGCGGATCTCGACCTGGCGCGGCTCCATCACTCCCAGGCGTCGCCTGAGGTCGGCCAGCTGACGACGGACCACCGACGAGAGCGAGGCCCCCTCACCGAGCCGGTCGTGCGGCAGCCGGAGGGTCACGCGGTCCTGCAGCGCCACCACGCGAGCTCCGGGCACATAGGTCGAGAGCAGTCGCTGCGCGTCGGCGCCACGTTCGGCCAATGCGGCAGCACCCCGCACACAGAACCCCGCCCCGTGCCCCTTGCCGCGGCCATCGAAGCGGTACCCACGCGCGGTCCGTATCACTTCCCAGACGTAGCTCTTGAGGAGGTCCCAGCCGAGCACGCGCCCGACGATGTGGCGAAAGGCGGTGGCATCGATCTCGGACGGCGACAGGCCGTCGAGCGCGAGACGCGTCGGGTGTCCGGCGCGTGATCGCGACACGACGCGAACGCCGCGAAGCAGATCGCCGCGATGCCCTGCGAGCCGCAGCGCTCTCGCCAGATCGTCTGCGGTGACCTCGGTGGACCATGTCGGGATGACGTGAGCACCCGGGTCAGGACCGACTCGCGTCAGCGACGAGGGTTCGCCGCCCCACACGTCGCTCGGCGCAACGAGCGTGCCGCTGCACGCGGCGGAGTACGGCACCGCGACCGGGGTGGGGCCGACCGCGAGCACGAGGCCGCGCGTCGCGGCTGCCGCGGTCCGACTCCAGGCGGTGGCGTCGACGAGCCGCTGGCAATGCGTGGTGTCGCAGACGTCGTAGCCGTCGGCAGCATGACGGCCGTCGGGCGCTGAGGCGTAGCTGCGCGCCGCCACGGCAAGCGCCTCGTGCACGGCATGTGGCAGCGACGTCTCCCCTTCGCCCGCCACGACACCCGCCACGTAGTCTTCGAGCGGCATCGACTCCACACGCGTTGCCGCCGGCGAGCCCGTACCACGCGTGCGACCGACACGCACGCGAGGCTGCTGCTCGCGCGACGCGCGCTCCCAGATCGCTCGCGCCAGTCGTGCCGCGTCCCGACCTGCCAGGCCGGGCGCGCGCACCGCGACGACTTCGTCGGACTCGGGGCGCCACGCCACCACGAGGCCCTCACCGCGTTCGCCCGTCAGCGTCGTGCCGGTCTTGGCGAGCGTCAGCGCCTGCGCATCGTCGAGGGCCATCGCGGTGCCCTCGGTCGTGGCGCGTACGAGACCACGCACCACGGCATCCATTCCACGCGGCTCGTCGTCGGCCGCGCGAACCGCCGCAATCACGCCTCGCGTCCAGACGTCGAGACCAAGCCGGGGCCCGTCCAGTCCCAGCACGACGAGCGGCAGCGGCACGTCGCCCGAGTCGAACGCCCGTCCGAGTAGCCGTCGGGCAGTCGTCTCGAGTGCCCGTCGGTCGAGGCTCGTGGCC
>DATJTM010000680.1:0-17921 GCA_035503395.1 Luteitalea sp. | reverse complement strand
CGCCGATCCCGCCAATCTCACCACACTGCGCAACGTGGTCGCGCCGGGTCGTGCGATCGCGTTCACTGGTGGCACGCCGCGGGTCGAGAGCGCACCGCTCGGTCCGGCGCATCGCCTGGCGACGGGCGTCAGCGCCGATCTCGGCGCGCTCGGCGACATCGAAGCCGACGAACCGTTCTCGGTAGGCGCCTGGGTGCAGGTGACCGACAACGTCGACGGCGCGCTCGTGGCGCGTACCGACGTCGCCAACGGCTACCGCGGGTGGGACGTCTCGATGAAGGGCAGCCGCGTCGGGCTGCAAATCATCAGCGCCTGGAATCAGGACGCGATCCGGGTGATCGCGCGCGGACCGGTGTCGTCGGAAGGCTGGCACCACGTCTTCGTGACGTACGACGGCTCACGACGGGCCAAAGGCGTGCGGATCTACTACGACGGCAGGCCACAGAGCGTCTATGAGGAGGTGGACTCGCTGCGCGGGTCCATCCGGACGAAGACGCCGCTGCGACTGAACCGCCGCAGTCGCGGCGAGGGCGCCGGTGGTCACGCGCTGCAGGACGTCCGCCTCTATCGACGCGCGCTGCCGACGTCAGAAGTGCAGCTGCTGGCGCGTCAAGGCGAGCTGGAGTTGGCGCTGGCAACGCCGCCTGCCGCGCGCACGCAGAAGATGCTGGCGCCGCTGCGCGACTACTACTTCGCCTTCGTCGACGCGGATGCACGGCAACGGCAGCAGACGTGGGAGACGTCGGCGGCCGAATACGAGGCGGTGAAGGCCCGCTCGAAGGTGACGCTCATTGCCGCCGAGCAGAAGGGCACGCCGTTCGCGCGCATCCTCATTCGCGGCCAGTACGACCAGGAAGGCGATCGAGTGGGTGCTGCCGTGCCGGCGGTGCTGCCGCCGATGGCCAGGGGCGCGCCCGCCAATCGGCTGGGCCTCGCCCGCTGGTTGACGCTGCCGGACAATCCGCTGACTGCCCGCGTCAACGTCAACCGCTTCTGGTCTCAGGTCTTCGGACAAGGGCTCGTTTCGACCGCCGGCGACTTCGGCACGACCGGCGAGCCACCGACCAATCAGCAGCTGCTCGACTGGCTCGCGGTGGAGTTTCGTGAGTCGGGATGGAACGTCAAGGCGCTGTTCCGGCTGATGGTGACGTCCTCGACCTATCGTCAATCCGCCGTCGCCAGCAAGGTCAAGCTCGAGAAGGACGTCGACAATCGCCTGCTTTCCCGTGGGCCACGCTTCCGTATGGACGGCGAGATGATTCGCGACCTCGCGCTGCGTGCCTCGGGTCTGCTTTCGGCGTCCGTGGGCGGACCGAGTGTCAAGCCCTACCAGCCACCGGGCATCTGGGAAACGGTGGCGATGGAGGAGAGCAACACGAAGATCTACGTCGCCGATCGTGGGAACGCGAACCATCGGCGCAGTCTCTACACCTTCTGGAAGCGCGCCGCCCCGCCGCCGTCGATGGAGACCTTCAACGCGCCGACGCGCGAGCAGTGCGCCGTGGAGCGTGAGCGGACGAACACGCCATTGCAGGCGCTGGTGACGTTGAACGACGTGCAGTTCGTCGAGGCATCGCGCCGCCTCGCGGAGGTCGTCATCGGCGAACGGGACGACGATGCCGGCCGTCTCGACGCGATTGCGCTGCGCGTCCTGAGCCGGCCGCTCGCGGCGGCCGAACAGGAGGCCATGAAGCCTGTGGTGCGTGACCTTCGGGGGCACTACGCCGCCGATCGCAAGGCGTCGAAGGCACTCGTCACCCTCGGCGACTCGGTGGCCAACGCGTCGATCCCGACCGCGGAACTCGCGGCGTGGACCATGGTGGGAAGCCTGTTCCTGAATCTCGACGAGGCGCTCAACAAGTGAACCCGAAGATGTATGCGGCGTGCTGCTCCGGCGGCGACGACGTGGCGATGAGCCGACGCGAGTTCCTGGGCCAGGCCGGACGGGGCATCGGCTCGGTGGCGCTCGCCTCGATGTTCGGTGGTGCGGGTCTGTTCGCCGGCGATGTCAACGGCCTGCCGACCCTGCCGCATTTCCGGCCGCGCGCGCGTCGCGCCATCTGGCTGTTCCCAGCCGGCGCGCCCTCGCAGCTCGACACCTGGGACTACAAGCCAGGACTGCGCCAGATGTTCGGCAAGGAACTGCCGGGATCGGTGCGCGGCAACCAGCGCCTGACCGGCATGACGGCTCGCCAGAAGGGCTACCCGGTCGCGCCCAGCCTCTTCTCGTTCGCGCAGCACGGGCAAAGCGGCACATGGGTAAGCGAGCTCTTCCCCTGGACTGCGAAGCTCGTCGACCAGCTGTCCGTCGTCAAGTCGCTCCACACTGACGCCATCAACCACGAGCCCGCCACCATCGCGGTCAACTCCGGCAACCAGTTGCCGGGCCGCCCCTGCCTCGGCTCGTGGCTCTCGTATGGCCTCGGGAGCCTGAACGAGAATCTCCCGACGTTCGTGGTGATGACGTCGAGCTACACGAACAAGTCGAACGTCCAGGCGCTGTCGGCACGGATGTGGAGCAGTGGCTTCATCCCTGCCAAACACTCCGGCATCAACGTGCGTGGCGCAGGCGACCCGGTCCTCTACCTCAGCGATCCTGACGGCGTCGACCGGACGGCGCGCCGCCGCATGCTCGATGGCGTGCAGGCGCTCAACGCGCGCCAGGCCCAGGCGCTCGGCGATCCGGGGACCGAGACGCGAATCGCGCAGTACGAGATGGCGTTCCGCATGCAGTCCTCGGTGCCGGAACTCACCGATGTCTCGGGTGAGCCGGAATCAGTGCTGGGGCTGTATGGAGCCGACGTGCGGACGCCCGGGACGTTCTCGGCCAACTGTCTGCTGGCCCGCCGCATGATCGAGCGCGGGGTCCGCTTCGTGCAGATCTACCACCGCGGCTGGGACTCCCATAACAACCTGCCGCACCAGCATCGCCTGCAGGCCAGGGACACCGATCAAGGTACGTTCGGCTTGATCACCGACCTGGCGCAGCGCGGCCTGCTCGAGGACACGCTCGTCATCTGGGGTGGCGAGTTCGGGCGCACCGTCTACTCGCAGGGGACGCTGAAGGCAGACAACTACGGGCGCGATCACCACCCACGCTGCTACTCGATGTGGATGGCCGGCGGCGGCGTCAAGCCGGGCACGGTGTTCGGTGAGACCGACGACTTCAGCTACAACATCGTCAAGGACCCCGTGCACCAGCGGGACCTGCACGCCACCATCCTGAATCTCTTCGGCGTCGACCACAACGCCTTCACGTTTCGCTACCAGGGCCTCGACCAGAAACTCGTGGGCGTCGAGGAACCCGCACACGTCGTCAAGGGCATCCTGGCCTGACGTCGTCACGGCTCCCGAAGCGGTAGGGACGGCTCGCCGAGCCGTCCGACCCTCGAGAGACGCCAAGAAGGAGGACATCCAGCATGCGCGTCCGCTTCACATTCCTGATCGTTGCCGCAATGACGTCGACACTCTTTGCGCAGACCGGTGGCGCACCCGCACAGGTGCCCAGTCCGTCCCAGCCGAAGGCAGCGTCCGCGAGCAAGCCGCGGTCGTTCGTCAGCGCCTCCGGCGTCCGTCTGAAAGTGCTGACCGACGGGACTGACGTCCGTGGCAACGAGGTCGAGATCGTCGAACTGGTGTTCCCCGCCAACAGCGATTCCGGCGACCACCGGCACGCCGTGACCGAGACGTTCTACGTGCTGGAGGGGCTGATGGAACAGGTGATCAACGGCACGCCCGTCAGGCTCACGCCAGGCATGTCCGCGAGCATCCGGTCGACCGATCAGGTCCGGCACAAGAGCGGTCCAGCCGGGGCGAAGGTGCTGGTCGTCTGGGCTCCCGGCGGCGAGATCGCGCGCGTGACCGCGAACTGGAAGCCGGAATGACCACCCGGACACATCCGCGCTGACGGCTGAGGCAACTTGTGGAACGATGGGTCCATGACCGTGTGGACCCGCACTCCGTCGATCGCGATCCTCCTGGCGCTCACCGTCGGCACCGGCCTGGCCTCGGGCCAGCGCGCCGTGGTATCCGGGGCGCACGACGCGCCCCTCACGGACACCGTACCCGTCGACCCGCGGATCACGGTGGGGACGCTCCCGAACGGGATGCGCTACTACATCCGGGCCAACAACCAGCCACAGAACCGCGCCGAGATCCGGCTCGTGGTCAACGCCGGTTCGGTGCTCGAAGACGACGACCAGCGAGGGCTGGCGCACTTCGTGGAGCACATGGCGTTCAACGGGACGCGCAACTTCCCCAAGCAGGAGGTGATTGCGTTCCTGCAGTCGACCGGGATGCGCTTTGGCGCCCACATCAACGCCAACACCGGCTTCGATCAGACGGTGTACGAGCTGCGGATTCCGACCGACAGCCCGGCCGTCATCGACAAATCGTTGCTGATCCTCGAAGACTGGGCGACCGACGTGTCGTTCGAACCGGCCGAGATCGACAAGGAGCGCGGCGTCATCCTCGAGGAGTGGCGCACCGGACTCGGGGCCGGCGCCCGGATTCTCGACGCGCAGCTTCCGGTGCTGCTGAAGGACTCCCGCTACGCCGCGCGCCTGCCGATCGGGACGCCCGAGACTCTGCGCACGTTCTCCCACGATCGCCTGAAGAAGTTCTACACCGACTGGTACCGCCCCGACCTGATGGCCGTGATCGTCGTCGGCGACTTCGATCCGGTCGCGATGGAAACGCGCATCAAGGCGCACTTCGGCGCGATTCCGGCCGCCGCCAACCCCAGGCCGCGGCCGGTGTACGACGTACCCGAACAGCCGGGCACGCGGTACACGATCGCGTCCGACCCGGAGGCCACGCGAACCACGGTCCGCGTCTCCAGCACCATGTCGGCGCGAGATCAGTCGACGCTTGGCGCCTATCGGCAGATGACGATCGAGCGTACGTTCGCGGCGCTCCTGTCGGCCCGGCTCGCGGAGATGACGCGGAAGCCGGACGCGCCGTTCCTGGCCGCGCAGACCAGCCGGGGCATCTTCGTCCAGTCCACCGAAGTCACGGCGCTCAACGCGCTCGTGGCCGATGGCGGCGCCGAGAAGGGCCTGGCGGCGCTGCTCGCCGAAGCTGACCGTGTCGCCCGCTTCGGGTTCACGCAGACGGAACTCGATCGCTACCGGCTGTCCATCCTGAGAGTGTTCGAACAGCTCGCCTCGTCCACCGACGAGCACACGTCGGAGTCACTGGCCGACGAGTTCATCCGCAGCTTCACGCAGGGCGAGCCGATCCCGGGCATCACCTACGAATACGCGCTCGCACGACGCTTCCTGCCGGAAATCACGCTGGCCGACGTCAATGTGCTGGCGCGCGACTGGGTGCCCGCGCGCAACCGCGTCGTGTCGGTGACCGCGCCCCGCAGGGACGGCGTGGCCATCCCGACCGAGGCGTCGCTGGCGGCCGTCATCAAGGACGCAGGCGCGGCGGCGCTCACGGCCTATGTCGACACGGTGAGTACGACACCGCTGCTCGACCCCTTGCCGAAGCCGGGCACGGTCGCCAAGACCGACTCGAAGCCGTCCGGCCTCACCGAGTGGACGTTGTCGAATGGCGTGCGCGTGGTGCTGCAGCCGACGACGTTCAAGCAGGACGAGGTGCTCTTCCGCGCCTTCAGTCCCGGCGGCACCTCACTGGCGGCGGATGGCGACTTCATCGCCGCCGAGATGGCCGATCGGATCGTCGCGCAGGGCGGGCTCGGCACGTTGAGCGCCATCGACGTGGGCAAGAAGCTCGCCGGGAAGGCGGCGGTCGTGCGTCCGGACATCGACGAGATGTCGGAGGGCCTGAACGGCCGGGCGCTCAACCGCGATCTGGAAACGATGTTCCAGCTGATCTACCTGACGTTCACCCAGCCACGTCCGGATGCCGAGGCCTTCCGCACGGCGGTCGTACAGCTGAACGCGGCGCTTGCCAATCGACAGGCGCTTCCGGAGACGGCGTTCGAGGACGCGCTCACGGCGGCGGTCAGCCAGAACCACCTGCGCGCGCAGCCGTTGACGCGCGAGTCGATCGCGCAGATGAGCCTGGACAAGTCGATGGCGTTCTACAAGGACCGCTTCGCCGATGCCAGTGACTTCACGTTCGTCTTCGTTGGCAGCTTCGACGTCGCGACGATCAAGCCGCTGGTCGAGCGCTACCTCGCGAGCCTGCCTTCGCTGCATCGCAAGGAAGCGGGACGCGACGTCGGCATCCGCCCGCCGGATACTGTTGTCGAGAAGCTCGTGACCAAGGGCACGACGCCCAAGAGCCAGGTCGGCGTCGTGTTCACCGGCCCGTTCGAGAACAACCCGAAGAACCGCCTGGTCGTTCGGACCATGGCGGATACGCTTGCCGGAAATCTACAGCGCGTGCTGCGTGAGGACCTGGGCGGTACGTACGGCGTCAGCGTTGTGCCCGCCTTCACGAAGCAGCCGGTCGAACAGTACAGCGTCTCGATCATGTTCGCCTGCGACCCGGCTCGCGCGACGGATCTCGTCAAGGCGCTGTTCGCCGTCGTCGACGACTTCAAGACGCGCGGTCCGAGCGCCGGCCAGGTGGCGGATGCGCAGGCCGCGCTGCGGCGTGATCTGGAGATCGACAGCCGCCAGAACGGCACGCTTCTGAACCGGTTGGCGTTCGCCTACCAGTACGGTGAGCCAGTGCCGGATGTCTCGACCTCGCGTGCGCTGTACGATCAGCTGAGCGCGTCGCTGCTGCGCGACGCCGCGAACACCTACCTGGACGCGAAGCGTTACGTCAAGGTCGTGCTGATGCCGGAAGGCAGCACGCCGTAGGTCAATGTCTAGCAGTTGACGCGCTGCGAGCAGCCGTGGGCTCCACCGCGCCGCCCGCCACGTCAGGGTAGCGCGCCGCCGTCGCGGCGAGGTCGGCAGCCGCACCCGTCAGCGGACCGGTGAGGAAGGCCGCCAGAATGTCGGCCGTGGCCTGTTGGGTGGCTGCGGGACCACGTCCGCCGCCCATGACCTGCGCCAGCAACCATCGGCCTGGCGACGCGAAGAAGAACGGCGCGTCGGTGAAGCTGTAGTGGTTGGCGCGCTTGATCTCGTAGCGGAAGCCGGGCGCGGTGGTATGGGCCAGCAACTGGCCGTTGCCGTTGACGAAGAAATCGCTGTGGTGCGTTTCCGCGTAGTCGCTCTGCAAGAGCAGGAAGGGCCGGGTCAGCTGGCGATAGGGCAGGTCGCCATACGGCGTGCCGTCGATGTTGGCGGCGGCCACGACGCGCGGGTCTTCGCTCGATGCCGCGATCGCCGCAGCGCCGCCGAACGAGTGGCCTATCACGGCGACCCTGGAGGCATCGATCCGTCCCCCTCGTAACGCCATCACTTCCGGACGCGCGAGCTGGTCGACGACGAAGCGCACGTCGGCGACCCTGACGGCCTGCTGGCGCGTCATGTAGGGGATTCGGTCCCGTTCCCCGGGTCGCACCGTCTCGCGTGTTCCCACCACCTGCCCGTCCGGAAGCTGGGTGACCGCGGACTCGTAGGGATGGTCCAGCACGACGACGACGAAGCCGCGGCTGGCGAGCTGGGTGGCGAGCCCCGTGTAGACCGCGCGCGGCGCGCCGTAGCCTGGCGAGAAGATCACCACGGGCCAGGGGCGATCGCGGGACGCGAGCGGCGCCTTAATCTCGGCATGTGTGTCGATCTGGTGGTAGCGGCTCAGCATGAAGCCGGGCATCACGCTCACCTGAGCCGGCATGCGGCCTGTCCCATCGATGTAGGGGACGCGTGCGCCACTGGCGTGCTCGCCCCCCGTCGCCGGATACCACGCCTGGGCGATCACGCTGCGCCGATCCGACGGATCGGGCGTCGCCGGCTCTTCGCGTGCGGTGTCGGTCCAGCGGTAGACCTGAGTGCCAACGGCGTGACGACCGTCGGGCGGCGGCAGCGTCGGCACCGCGGGCAGGATCCAGACGCCGACCGTCGCGGCGGCGATCGCAACGAAGGCGAGGCGGCCGGACCAGGACAGCAGACGTCGCGTGCGCAGCGGCGGCACGGCGCTCAGCACGAGCACTGGGTAGGCCGGCAGTGCCTGCCAGGTGAACCCGCACAGCGCCCATTGAGCGACCGCCACGACGATTCCCACGGCGACCGCGGCGATCCGCAGCGCCGGCCGACCAGCCGGAGCGAACAGTCGCCACGCGGCCAGGGCCAGGACCACGGCCAGCAGGACGAGATCAGGAATCAGCATCGACTTACACGACCTCCGCGACCGTCGACGCGATCCTTACGGTGATGACGTCGTTGCTAGCGCCAACGAAGACCCGCTGGCCAGAACAGGCTACGACTGGAGCTGATTCGAAGTTCCCCATCACGGAACTCTGTGGTTCACACACGTCGCATGCGCCGTTTGGACGTACAGTGACCAACGGTGCCTGAACGAGACGGCCACTCGACGACGAGTCATCCGCAGCCCTTCACCGTACCGCTGCGGGTCTTCCAGGTGTCAGCTGGGGTCTGGGTCTGCTGCGGCCTGGCCCTGGTGGTGACGCGGATCCCGCGCTTCGCCGGTGCGATGGTGGTGGCGGCCGTGACCGCCTGGCTCGCCTACGTCGTCCACTGCTTCGAGTTACTCCGTCGGGAGAACGTCGCGAGACGTCGCGGTGCCCCGACGGCAACGACGGTCGATGCAAGGAACGCCCGTGTCGCCACGGTGGCGTTGGTCGCTCTGCAGTGCTTGCTGGCATTCATCTTCTGGAATGTCGCGGTGTCGTTCCATGGACGCGAGACGGCACTGCCAGTCCTGGGCGTCATTGGCCCGGCAATCGCTGTGATGGCAATCTTCAGTGGCCCCGCGATCATCCTGCTGGTGAGTCCAGGCCAACTGGTCCCGTATCTCCATGCGAGCGCGCCGCTGCTGCTCCTGTTCGGCTCAGCGCTCGTCGTCCGACAGGCCTCGTTCGCTGGACTTCTCCTTGCAGCAGCCACGTTGTGGTGGGGGCTGATCAGCCTTGCGATCGTCGCGTCGCTGCTGACTTGAGGCAGGGAAGAACGTGCATCTTGTCGGGCGATTGACCGTGGCGGGCCGGCGGTCGCAGAATGAAGGCGCTCGGTCGGAGCATTCACGTCCGCGTAAAGGGCAGCGCCCACGACCACGATCGACTCGCGACGCGCGATCCATCGTCCTCTTTCAGCCTGGTGCGGACGCAGGCCCGTGAAAGGGGATCCGCATGCCCGGCCCGTCCGACCCGTACGCCGCCTTCCGGCTCACTCTCGAACAGCAACGCAAGCGCGCGAAGGATCTGCTGCGCGCCGTCCGCGCCCAGGATCCGGCGGCGCGTCGCCGATTCGCTGACGCGGTCGCACACCCACCGTCGGCGGAGACGCCAATCAAGCTGGCGGATGCGCAGTTCGCGATCGCCCGTGAACTCGGGTTCAGGACCTGGCGTGAGCTGCGTGCGCACGTGACAACGCAGGATGCGGCGCGCGCGGCGATCGCGCAGCCCGGTCCGGCTGTCGACGCCGACATGCCGACACTGCACGTTCGCTGCGGCTCGGACATCCAGGAGGCGCTTCAGCACGCGAGGTTCGGCGGTGACTTCCTCTCGCTGTGGGACTCGTTTCCAGTGGGGCCCGTGACCGACGCCACGGACTGGATTACGCAGCGCGCCCGTTTCCATGCTGATACGGGCACGGTCAGCGATGTCGACTACGACATGTTTCTCGCCGAACTCACCGACGCCGATCGCCGGCTCTCCGAATCCGCCGAGCGCTATGCGCGTGTCGTCATCTGGAGCGAGCACGACAGCCACGATCAACTTGCGCTGATCCGCTGTCTCGCGCAGTACGCACGTACGGGCCCGCCAACCGTCCTCGAACTGATCTCCATCGATCACTTCCCTGGTTCGCGACGGTTCGTCGGGCTCGGCCAGCTCCCTCCCGAAGCGATGCGCCTGCTCTGGAATCGTCGGGAGACAGTCGATGCTGAGCGGCTGTCCGTTGGCGCTGCCGCCTGGGCCGCGTTGGTCGCACCCGCTCCACGCGAACTTGCGGCCATCGCTCGCACCCGGACACCGGCACTGCCACATCTTGCCCCAGCGCTGGATCGCCATCTGCAGGAGCTGCCGTCACGTGTGAATGGCCTCGGCCTGACGCAATCGTTGATGCTGCGGGTGTTGGCGAGAGGGCCGGCAAGCGTCGGCGACGTGTGGCGTGTGTCGCAGGGTGAACTCGAGCCGATGCCGTTCCTCGGTGACACGATGTTCCTGCACATATTGAACGAGATGGGACGAACTCGCCCGGCCGTGTACGAACGGTCGGTGGTCGATCCGGAGAATCCGTTTCGCGATCGCCTGACCATCACCCGGACCGGCCGCGAAGTCCTGCAAGGCGTGACCGACTGGCTGTCCCTGCAGCCCCCACGTCGCTGGGTCGGCGGCGTGCTGATCGACCCGGCGGCGCCGAACTGGCGCTGGGACCAGTCGCGACATGAGTTGGCGACCGACAGATAGAGCGTCCCCAAGGTAGACACGTGATGACTGCGCTCTAACTGCTTGTGGCCACGCCTCGCTAAGTTGGAGTATGTTGCAGGCTCCGTCCGTTGGAGGGTTCATGCTCAGACTCGTCAGGCCGTCGGTGGTCTTCGGCGCGTTCCGGCTCGCAGCGGTGCTGCCGTGCAGCGTCATGTTGTGCGTGGCGACGGCGTCGGCGCAGACCGCGATCAAGGACGTCACCTTCTCCGACACGAAGCTCCGGAACGGGCTGCGCGTGATCATCTCCGAGGATCAGGCCGCGCCCGTCGTCGCCATCGCCGTCAACTACAACGTCGGCTCGCGCGACGAGCGGAAGGGGCGAACCGGCTTCGCCCATTTGTTCGAGCACATGATGTTCAAGGGCTCGGAGAACGTCGGCCCTGGCGAGCACCCGTATCTGATCTTCGCCAACGGTGGCTCGATGAACGGCACGACCAACAAGGATCGGACCCTCTACTTCGAGATCCTGCCGGCCAATCAGCTCGATCTCGGGCTGTTCCTGGAGGCCGACCGCATGCGATCACTCGAGATCACAGCGCCGAACCTCGACAACCAGCGGCAGGCCGTGCAGGAAGAGCGACGGCTCGGCGTCGACAACCAGCCATACGGCAAGACGTTCGAGGTCCGCGACGAACTCGCGTACGAGAACTTCGCCTACGAGCATTCGGTCATCGGATCGATGGCGGACCTCAGCGCGGCGACGGTGGACGACGTCGCGGCGTTCTTCAAGACGTATTACGCACCCAACAACGCGGTCCTCAGCATCGTGGGTGCCGTCGACGCGAAGGCCACGCTGGACAAGGTGCGCCGCTATTTCGAGTCGATCCCGTCGCAGCCGGCGCCTGCCGCCGTCGACATGACCGAGCCCGCGCAAACCGAGGAGCGCCGCACCACGCTCGAGGACGGCCTGGCGCGCCTGACTCGTCTGGACATCGTCTACAAGATCCCGCCGAGTTCCAGTCCGGATGCCGACGCGCTGCAGGTGCTCTCCAGCGTGCTCTCGAGCGGCCGATCGTCACGCTTCTACGAGGCGATCGTGCGCCAGAAGCAACTGTCGCCGACCGTCAATGCCTTTTCCGGTGAGAGTCGCGGCCCGGGGCTCTTCACGGTCATCGCGATGATGACGCCCGGGCGCAACGTCGCGGAACTGGAAGCCGCCATCGACGCGGAGATCGAGCGGGTGAAGTCGGGCCCCATCGAAGCCTGGGAGATGGACAAGGCCCGCAACAACGCGCGCAGTCAGCTCGTGAACAATCTTGGCAGTGCGCTGGGGCGCGCCATCACGCTCGGGCAGGATGCGCTGTTCTACGACAATCCCGGCCGCGTCAACACGACGGCGTCGAGGATCGCGAAAGTGACGGCAGACGACGTGCAGCGCGTCGCCCGCGAGTACCTGGTGAAGACCGGTCGCACGGTCGTGATCACCGTCCCGAAGGCCACGCCCGCGAAGGGAGCGCTGTGATGAGCAGGACACCTCGCGCCGCGCTCGCACTCCTGGTGCCGATGTTGGTGGCCGTCGATCCCGCAGTGGGTCATGCCGGACAACCGCCGCAGCCACCATCGACGGCCGGCATGGTGCCGAAAGGGAAAGCGCCGGTCTCCAACGACGTCCTGAGCGTCAAGCTGCCGCGCCCGCAGGAGGCGACGCTCGCCAACGGTCTGCGCGTGATGGTGCTCGAGGACCATCGCCTTCCGCGTGTGTCGTTCCAGCTGATCATCCCCGGCGCCGGTGGCTACTACGACCCGGACACGGCAATCGGTCTGAGCGGTCTGACCGCGCAGATGATGCGTGAGGGGACGACGACCAGGTCGTCGCAGCAGATCTCGCAGGCACTCGAGACGATGGCCGCGGGGCTCAATGTCGGCAGCGGCACCGCCGGCACGAACGCGACGATCTCGGGCAACGCGCTCACCGAGAACGTCGGGCCACTGTTCGAACTCGCGGCCGATGTCCTGCTGCATCCGTCGTTCCCGGCGGACGAATGGGAGCGCCTGAAGACACGGACGCGCGCCGCCCTGACACAGCAGCGCACGCAACCGATGTTCCTGGCCCAGGAGCGATTCGGGAAGGTGGTCTTCGGCGACCATCCCGCCGGGCGCATGTCGGCAACGCCGGCCACGCTCGACGCGATCACCCGCGACGCGATGGTGCAGTGCCACCAGACGCGATTCGTCCCCGACCACGCGCTGATTGCCTTCGCCGGCGACATCACGCTGGCGCAGGCCCGCTCGCTCGTCGAGTCGCAGCTTGGCGCCTGGAAGAAGGCGAATGCGGCGAAGCCCCAGGTGACCGATCCGGCGGCGGCAGGTCCCGCGAAGACCTACCTCATCACGCGTCCCGGCTCGGTGCAGAGCAGTTTTGTCGTGGGCACACAGTCGATGAAACGGACAGACCCTGACTACGTCGCCTTGACCGTCGCCAACCGCGTCCTGGGCGGCACGATGGGGCGGCTGTTCCGGCACCTGCGCGAGGAGAAGGGGTACACGTACGGTGTCGGCAGCTTCTTCTCGGCGCCGCTGCATCGCGGGCAGTGGTCAGCCAGCACCAGCGTGCGTACCGAGGTCACCGAACCCGCGCTCAACGACCTGCTCGCGGACATCGACGCGATGCGGACGGCGGCGGTACCGGAGAAGGAACTGAACGACGCCAAGCGGGCGATCGTTGCCGGCTTCGCGCTGTCGCTGGAGTCGCCGGAGCAGCTGCTCGACTACTACGTCCAGAGCTGGCTCTACGGCTTGCCAGCCGACTACTGGGACCGCTACCCGTCGCGCATCAACGGCGTGACGCCGGCCGAGGCGCAGGCCGCCGCAGGCAAGTACTGGGATCCTGCCCGGCTGCAGGTCGTGGCGGTCGGCGACGCGAAGATCGCGGAGATCCTGAAGAAGCGGGGGGCTGTCGACCTCTACGACGCCGACGGCACGTTGAAGCCGCAGTAGCGCGATCCAGCCGAGGGTACGGTCCATGACGGCTATCGCGATGGTTGCCGCGTTCTTCGTCCTGCTGATCGGCTGGAGCTATGTGCAGCACAGGCGCTCGCGCCGGCCTCTGTGGAACCCACTGTGGACGGCGTTCACACTCACGGCCGTCTCCCTGCTCTATGGAATAGGCGGGCTACTGGGCTACGACGTGCCGCGGCACAATCCCTTCATCGATCATCCGCCGGTGTGGGTGGGCCACATCGTCTGGTCGCAGGTGAGCTGGGCGTTGGTCGCCCTGCTCGCGTCGCTGTTCTTCTGGTGGCTCGGGCTTCGCCGCCTGTCGCAGTCCTGAGCCACCTCTCGAAACACCTGTCGGCCGCGCCACTATAATCGCGCCCATGAAGCACCTCACCTTGCTCCTCACGATCGTCATGGCCTTGTGCGTCGGATCGCCGTGGACGCCGCTGGCTGGTGCGGCCACGTCTCAGGACACGCCCGCCAATGTCGCCGGCAAGTGGGCGCTCACCGTTGAGACGTCCGGCGGGACCGGGACGCCGACCATCGAACTGACGCAGGATGGCGAGACGCTCGCGGGTACCTACTCGTCGCAGGTCTTCGGCGAGCAGAAGCTGACCGGCACGATCAAGGGCAGCGCCATCACGTTCGGGTTCACCGGGGCGGTTCAGGGCACCACCGTGACCGTCACCTACACCGGGACGGTCGACGCGGCGACGATGAAGGGCAAGGTGTCGGTCGGCGACCTCGGCGAGGGCACGTTCACCGGCAAGAAGCAGTAGCGCGCCCAACCTCGCGCACTACTGCGTCCTCACTCGCTCCTGAGGACGTCGACCGCCTCCACGCGGGTCGCGGCGAGGGCCGAGCATCCACGCGAAGAGCCGCTGCTGACCCAGCTGCCGGTCGATCGAGAACGTCGTCTCGGCCGCCAGCGGAATCGTCGGATCGAGCCGGCGGAAGGCATCGGCCACGAGCTGGGAACTTCGGTCGAGCGCAGCGACGAACGGACGACGAGCAATGCGCCCTGGACCATCGGGAGCTCGGTCGTGGGCGCTGTACGACGAACTCAGTCGCCTGCCGGCGTCGCGTTCAGCGCCGCGATGCGGTTCTCGAGTCGCCCGGGCTCGTGGCAGTTCCTGCACGCCAGGTTGGTCGACGCGGCAATCGACGGATCCGCCTTCCATTGCTTCGCCAGCGGCTCGTAGGGCGTCCCGGCGAGCACCACGAGCATCCGATCCAGGTGGCGCGCGGCCTCGTCGCTGCGGCCGAGCCGCTGGGCCGACTGCGTCAGGCCCGAGAGCAATTCGCCCTTGTGGTGCACGGGCAGCTTGTCGAGCGCCGCTTCCTGCTCCTTCCACATGCGTGCGTAGTTGTCGTAGACCATCGTCCACGCGGCGGTGCGCTGCGGTTCTGGCAATCGGTCGGCGAACCCGACCAGCGTGCCGCCGGTGATTGCCGCCACGCCGCCGTTGCCCGTCGTCGCCTTCGCGGCTTCTGCGAAACCCGCCAGCATGTCGGCGTAGAGGCGCGCGAAGGCCGCAGACTGGCCAGCCTCGTGTGCGAGCACGGCGCGATACGCCGTCGCGCCAGCTTTCCAGGCCAGCAGGTTGCCTCGCTGCTCCGGTCGTTGTGCGAGCAGGAGCTCGATGTGCCGCTCACCCCGCTCGAACCGCGCCATGTTGTCGCTCTTGAAGCCCGCGAAGATGTCTTCGCGCACGAGCGTGTGCACGGACAGGCGCGTGTCCGCGAGCAGGTCGGCGGGTGATTGCGCGGCAGGCGCGGCGATGACGACCAACGCGACGAGCGCGCCGGAGAGCAGTCGCATGACAACCTCCTGAGTGGTGCGAGGGCGCTATCATACAACTGCCGAGGTTACGCGTATGACGAGACGTGTCGCCAGCCTGATGCTGGCCCTGGCCCTGCTGTCCGCGTCCAGCCTGCTGGCCCAGACGCCTGACGTCTTCGATCGGGTCGAGCACGGCTACGCGGTGTCGGAGGGGGGCGTGAAGATCCACTACGCCACGCTCGGCCGTGGCCCGCTCGTCGTGATGATTCACGGGTTCCCGGACTTCTGGTACTCGTGGCGGCATCAGATGGCTGTGCTGTCGGAGTCGTTCCAGGTCGTCGCCATCGACCAGCGCGGCTACAACCTCAGTGACAAGCCGAAAGGCGTCGAGCAGTACGACCTGCGTCTCCTCGTGAGCGACGTGGCTGCCGTCATCACGCATCTCGGTCGCGAGAAGGCCACGATCGTCGGTCACGACTGGGGCGGCATGGTGGCGTGGCAGTTCGCCATGCAGCGGCCGGCGATGACCGAGCGGCTGGTCGTGCTGAACCTGCCGCATCCGCGCGGCCTGGTGCGCGAACTGCGGACCAATCCCGAGCAGATCACGAACAGCGCGTACGCACGGACGTTCCAGCAGGGCGCGCCAACCGATGCGGCCGTCTTCTTCGGTCAGGCCATGACGCCCCAGACGTTGTCCGGGTGGGTGCGCGACGCCGATGCGCGCACGCGGTACGTCGACGCGTTCAGCCGGTCGGACTTCACGGCCATGTTGAACTACTACAAAGCCAACTACCCGAAGGCCTCCGGCCCCGATCTGGCGCCACTGCCCGATCTTCCCAAGGTGAAGGCACCGGTGTTGCTGTTCCACGGTCTGGCCGACCGCGCGCTGCACGCCAACGGGCTGTCGGGCACCTGGGACTGGGTCGAACAGGACTTGACCCTCGTCACCGTCCCTGGCGCAGGCCACTTCGTGCAGCAGGACGCCGCCGAACTGGTCACGTCGACGATGAAGTGGTGGCTCTCGATGCGGCAGAAGTGAGCGACACGCATGCAGCCGACGGAACTCGCACGGATGTTCACTCGCGATCTGACCCGCCTCGCGCAGCAGGTCCGCGCGTTCCCTGACGTCGAGTCGCTGTGGAAGACGGCACCCGGCGTGAGCAATGCGGCTGGCACGCTCGTGTTGCATCTGGAAGGGAACCTGCGCGAGTTCATCGGGCGTCTGCTTGGCGGGGTCGCGTACATGCGAGATCGGCCGACGGAGTTCAGCACACGTGGCACGTCGCGCGAGGAACTGGTCGCGCGCGTCGAGTCCGTTCGCGACGTCGTGCGGAACGCTCTCGAGCACATGACGCCGGCGACGTTGTCAGCGCCCTATCCGGGTGGATTTCTCGACGAACCGCTGTCGACCTACGGCGTGCTCGTGCACCTCAGCGGACATCTGAATTACCACCTCGGACAGATCGATTACCTGCGGCGTCAGGTGACGGGCGACGGCGCCATCGCGCTCGCCGGCCTGCCGCCGGCGGCGCCACCGCCCGGCTAGGATCAGCGCTCGATGGCCCCCTCTCCTCGATCGGGACTGCGTGTCGCGGCCTTCATCGTCGGCGGCATCGGACTGGTGTTCGCACTTGCCGGCGCGGCGGTGGCGCACGTCATTCCGCGCCTGGTCGCCGCTGAGCACGCCCGGTTGACGGCCCTGCCTTCGCCAGGCGCCCGCGCGGTCGAGTCGACGCCGGTCGGCACCGAAGTCCTCGTCGACGGACGCATCGACGGCAAACAACCGTTGCGTTTCCGCGACTTCGTTGCCTATGCCAAGGAGGAAGAGGAGCGTGATGCGAAGCGGCGCGAGCAGTTCGGCGACTGGAAGGTCGTGGAGAAGGTGACGCCGCCGCTGGCGCTGGTCACCGGCGATGGCATCGTCCGAATCGTCGACGACGCCTACGCCATCACCTTTGCCGAGACGCGTTGGTACGACAGGTCGAAGATTATCGACACGGCGTACGTCGGCCTCCTGGCCAACGAGGACGTGTTCGTGCACGGCCGTGTTGCGGCTGGTGGGCTGGACGCCATCGCCGTCGGTTCAGGGACACGGGCGTCGTACCTGGACACGGTCGGCGGCAACGTCGCCGTGGCGTGGTGGCTGGGGGTCGGATTCCAGGCAGTCGGTGGCGTGATGGTATTGGCGGGAATCGGGATGTGGGTGGCCGCGCGAAGGTAGACGGCGCGACCTTCTGAGTACTGGTGCGGCCCATGGAGACAGCCAGGCGTGCCGTCGCGACTCACGTGGCCGCTCTCGTGGTCAGCGCCGGGCTGCTGGCGTTGACGACGATCTATCCGTTCCTGCCCGGCCGATTCGACCGGCTCGCCGTGCCACTCTCGACGATGGTGCAGGTGTTCGGCGTGCTGGGCATGGCGCTGGTGCCTGTGGGACTGACCTGGGCCGCCGCGCCCAGGTATGCGTTCGCGCTTGCCGTGATCGCGACGGTCGTCGGCACCGGCATCGCGCTCGTCCTTGCCCTGTTCGCGGTGCTCAGTGTCGGCAACGCCTTCGGTGTGTTGACGCTCGTCACCTGGGCGTACGTTCTCGTGCGAATCGTGCCGTATGTGCTCCGCCTGCGCCGTGACGATGCGCGGCGAGCGGGCGTGGCACCGCTGTATCTGGTGCTGATGCCAGCCTTTGCATTGGCTGCCCAGCTCGGGCTGTCCGGTTCGCTGTCG
>DATJTM010000679.1:0-2161 GCA_035503395.1 Luteitalea sp. | reverse complement strand
CGCAGCCACCGGCGATCTTTTCATGCGCAACGGCGCGCCGCTCCCGCTGAGCGAGGCGATCGTCGGCGGTCGGTCGGTGGGGGCGCCGGGGGCGCTGCGCATGCTCGCGCTGGCGCATTCGCGCTACGGCGTGCTGCCCTGGGCCGACCTCTTCGGACCTGCGATCCGGCTGGCGGAGGAGGGCTTCGCGATCAGTCCGCGGCTCGCTCGTCTGCTGGCAGCCGAGAAGTTCCTCATGAACGACGCCGAGGCGCGCGCCTACTTCTACACGGCGGACGGCGCACCCAAGGCGGTCGGCACACGGCTACAGAACCCGGCGCTGGCGGCCGTCCTGCGCCGGCTCGCACGCGACGGCGTGGAGCCGTTCTATACCGGTGACATCGGACGCGCCATCGTCGCCAAGGTGCGCGCCCATCCAACCAACCCGGGTCTACTCAGCGACAGCGACCTCGCGGCATACCGCCCGGTGGAACGCGCACCGCTCTGTTTCGAGTACCGGACGTCGCGGATCTGCGGGTTCCCACCGCCCGGCAGCGGCACGATCGCGCTGGGCGAGATCCTCGGCGCCCTCGAACCACACGATCTCTCTGCGCTGCGACCCACGCGCGCGGCCGATGGGCGTTGGACGCTGCAGCCGGAGGCCGTGCATCTCTACACCGAGGCGGCCCGACTCGCGTATGCCGATCGCGATGCCTACGTCGGCGATCCGGCGTTCACGCCGGTGCCGGTCGCCGGCCTGCTGGAACCGACCTATCTCGCGGGGCGCGCGCGCCTGATCGGCGAGCGCTCGATGGGCCGCGCCACGGCCGGCACGCCGCGTGGTCTCATCGCTCGTCTCGGTCCAGGTATCGAACTCGAACGTCCATCGACGTCGCACATCTCGATCGTCGACGACCGCGGTCATGCACTGTCGATGACGACGACGGTGGAGGATGGCTTCGGGTCACGCCAGATGGTGCAGGGGTTCCTGCTGAACAACCAGCTCACCGACTTCTCGTTGACGCCGCAGACGACGGACGGTCGTGTGGTGGCCAACCGGGTCGAAGCGGGCAAGCGCCCTCGCTCCTCGATGACGCCGCTGCTGGTGTTCGACCGCGGCTCGGGTCAGTTCCGCATGACGCTCGGATCACCGGGCGGCAGCGCGATCATCAACTACGTCGGCAAGGTGCTGATCGGCACGCTCGACTGGGGTCTCGACGTGCAGGCGGCGATCACGCTGCCCAACATCGGCAGCCGCAACGGGCCGACCGAGCTCGAAGCGGGTCGAGTCGATGCCGGGCTCGCACCAGCGCTGGAAGCGCGTGGACACGAGGTGCGGCTGATCGATCAAACGTCGGGATTGCAGGCGATCGAGCGCACGACGTCCGGCTGGTTCGCCGGCGCCGACCCGCGGCGTGAGGGCACGGCCAAAGGACAGTGAAAGTCAGAAGTCTGAAGGCAAAAGTCTGAAGGCAAAAGTCAAAAGCTCACGCAGGTAGGGCCCGTTGTCCCAACGCGGCCCACACGAACTGCCGGTGGCGAAAGGGAAGAAAGTCCAAGAAGGTCCAAAAGTGCGAGAAGGCTCTGGTTGCGTAGCCCAGACGTGCGAGAAGGCTCTGGTTGCGCAGCCACGGGTAGCCTGTAGGCCGAAGCCCCGTAGCCTGTTAGGCCGCAGGCTGTCCTACGAGCTGCACGACAGCATCGAGCACCCCGCGCGGTGGCGGGCCCACTCGGGGCGCTTCTCGGCGAGGTCGTCGTGTTCCGGCTGGTCGTCGTAGGGGCGCGAGAGCACGTGCAGCAGGCGCTCGATGACCGACGTGTCGCCCTGCGCGGCCGCGTCGATCGCCAGCTGCGCGAGGTAGTTGCGCAGGACGTACTTCGGATTGGCGCGTTGCATGCGGCTTACGCGTGTCTCCTGTGGGAGGCCTTCGGCGCGTACCCGCGCCGTCCAGGCCGACAGCCAGGCCACCACCTTGTCACCATGCGGGCCGTCGAGCACGCCAACGTCGTAGAACGCGCGGCGCAGGGGCGCCAGTCGTGCCGCGCCCGTCGCCGTCTCGTCGACGGGCACCTCGGCCAGGCCGCGGAAGAACAGCGTCATGTCGGTCTCGGCGGCTTCGAGCAGTGCGAAGAGATCGGCGAGCAGCGGATCGAGATCGTGCGTGTCGAGCCTGTCGAGTCC
>DATJTM010000678.1:0-9227 GCA_035503395.1 Luteitalea sp. | reverse complement strand
ACGCGTCAGATAGGTATCACGGGGCAGGCCGGGTTGGAGCCGCCTGCCTGCCGGTATGACGCGCGTTGTCGTGTTCGAGTGGAGCCCACTGCTTACGGATGCTCAGCCGTAGCAGGCGAGTCTGACCAACCGACCTACTTCGCGGTGGCGTCGAGCAACGCCGACAGGTGCGCCTTCCACAGCGCCGCCATCGTGTGCGTACCGTGGCCGACGGTCTTCTCGCTGAACGGCAACACGATCGCCTTGCCACCGCGTACCTTCGCGATGCCCGCTTCGAGAATGCCGAGCTCCGGAGGATTGATGATGTCGTCGGCGGAGTTGATGGCGATCAGCGGCGCGACGATCGTCGACAGGCCCGGCGCCGGGTCGTAGTCGCGCGAGGCCTCGATCGCGTAGAGGACGTCGTTGGCGTCGCCGGTCTTCACGTAGGCATCGACGTACTCGTCGAGGACGCGATCGGAGGCGGCCAGAGTCGGCGCCGCCTTCTGGCGAATGACCGGATTGCTGCCGGCCAGCCACAACATCTGTGCGACCGTACGGAGGCCACGCGGCTGCGTGGTGTAGTTGCCGCCCTGCCAGGACGGATCGGTGCGGATGGCGTCGATGGCCACGCGGCGCCAGGCGCGATTGCGGCCGGACACCTGGTCCGGCAGGCTGGCCAGCGGCATCAGGGCATCCATCGCGTCCGGATAGCGCTGCCCCCACAGCCACGTGTGCATGCCGCCCATCGACGTCCCCATCACCAGACGCAACCGGCCGACCTGCAGGCCCTCGGTGAGCAGCCGGTACTGCGCGCGCACCATGTCCTCGTAGCCGTAGCGCGGGAACTTGGCGCGGAGGCCGTCGCTGGGCTTGCTCGATTGCCCATGCCCGATGCCATCGGGCATGACAACGAAGTAGCGCGTCGCGTCGAGCGGCTGCCCCGGCCCGAAGAGTTCACCGGCGAAGTTGGCGCCACCGAATTGAGCCCCGGTGCCGCCGGTGCCGTGCATGACGAGCACCGCGTTGCGAACGCGACCATCGGGGCCACGCTGCGGCGTACCGACTGTTCGGTAGTGCACCCGGAGTTCCGGCAGCGATTCGCCCGAGTCGAAGCGGAAGTCGCGCAGCACGTAGTCGGCTTCGACCGCTGCCGGTGACTGGGCGAGCGCCGGCGTGGCGACAGTGGCGAGCAGGAGCAGCGTGATCAGTGTGCGCACGGCGTGATTGTCCACCAACTGCGACGGCCTTCGTCGGTCGAAAGGCAGCCGTCGATCGACTAGGCTTTGGGCGGAGGTCGCACCATGCCAGAGACACCCGCGCGTCGCGTCCGCTACCAGGTCGCCGCCAGCCTCGATGGGTTCATTGCCGCCGAGGATGGCAGCTACGACTGGATCCCGATGGATCCCGCCATCGACTTCGGCGCGCTCTTCGCGCAGTTCGACACGCTGCTCATGGGTCGCAAGACCTACGAGACCATGCTCGCGTACGAGGGTGGGGTCAACGAGCAAGGTGTCTACGGCAAGGAGACCTTCGTCTTCTCGCGCACGCTCGACACGGCTGCGCATCCGAACGTGAAGGTCGAACGGGGCGACATCGCCGCGGTCGTCGCGCGGCTGCGCCAGGAAGCAGGCCGCAAGGACATCTGGATCTTCGGCGGCGGCGACCTGTTCCGCCAGTGCATCGACCTCGGGCTGGTCGACTCCGTCGAGGTCGCAATCGTCCCGGTGATGCTGGGATCGGGTATTCCGCTCTTGCCCAAGGGCGGGCGCGTGGCGATGACGCTGACGGGACATCGCACTTACGAGGGAAGCGGCACTGTTCTTCTCGAGTACGCAGTGCGACGCTGACGCGGCTGCAGTTCGCATCCAGCAACGCGGACATGTCGAGACCAGGGCCGAGAGCACGTGCCGTCGCGCGGGTCGAGCTGAAGCTCGACGCCTACGGGTTCGAGAGGGGCTGGCCGGCCGTCTCAGTGAGTCATCGTTTCGTGGCGGCGCGCTTGGCCACCACACGCGTCGCGATCGGGCCACGCAGGTCCCTGAGCGCATCCTTCCCCACCCATCTGGCGCCGGCGTCTTCTGACGTTGCCAGTCGCGATGCGAGTTCCAGCGCAGCGCGATGCAGAAGCGGATTGCGGCGGCCCGTCGTCCGCAGCGCCCAGCTGACACCCTTGCGCACCAGATCACGCTCGTCGTCGGCCGCGGCCTCGATCAGCGGCAGGCGCGCGCGGAACAGGTCGTCATCCGCGTCCTTGTGATGCACGGCCATGCTGGCCATGAGTGCAAAGGCGGCGCGACGGACGAACTCCGGCTTGGCCGACGCCCATCGGTCGACACATCGCCACGCGTGCGGCGTGCGGTCGAACAGCGCGAAGCACAACGTGTCGCAGACGCCCCAGTTGTCGAAGTCGCGCGCCCAGCGATCCATCTGACCGACGGTTACCTGGGCAGGCTCGTCGACGTAGGCGCACAGCAGACGCGCCTCGTAGATACCCGTCGCCCACAACGCGCCCGCCAGCGCGTGGTCGCGACCGATGGCTTTCGCGACCTTCTGGATGTTGCCCATCGAGACGCCGATCGGGCGGGTTGCCGCGATGCCGAACCGTTGGTAGTTCGCCAGATCCTTCGGCGTCACGAGCGCCTGCAGGCGCGCGAGGACGTCGGCGACAATCGGCGGCGTGGCGCGTTGGGGCATCGCGGAGTGATAACACGGCCGCCGTCGGGTCGCACCTGTAGGTTCGCGCGACAGAGATAGGTTCCATGAGTAACGGTCATGGATCCACGTGCGGTCGATAGAATGCGCGGATTATGGCTCGACCGATCATCCTCATCACCGGAGGCAGTCGCGGCATCGGTGCCGCCACCGCACGCATCGCCGCCGCTCGCGGCTACGACATCGCATTCACGTACCTGGAGCGCGTCGACACCGCAACGACCCTCGCGACCGAACTGACCACGACCGGCGCGCGTGTCGTTCCGATTCAGGCCGACGTGGCACAGGAGGCCGACGTGCTGCGCGTGTTCACGACGGTGGATCGCGAGCTCGGCACATTGTCGGCGCTCGTCAACAACGCCGGCATCCTCGAACAGCAGATGCGCCTCGACGCGATGAGCGCCGAGCGATGGGTCCGCGTCCTCACCACCAACGTCGTCGGCAGCTTCGTCTGCGCGCGCGAAGCGGTGCTGCGGATGTCGACGCGTCATGGCGGCAGGGGCGGCGCCATCGTCAACCTGTCGTCGATGGCGTCCAAGATTGGTGGCGCCAACGAGTACATCGACTACGCGGCGTCGAAGGGCGCCATCGACTCGATGACCCTTGGCCTCGCGCGAGAGATCGCGACCGAAGGCGTGCGCGTGAACTGCGTGCGGCCCGGTCCGATCCGTACCGAGATTCATGCGTCGGGCGGCGAGCCCGGACGCGTCGACCGGATCGGCCCGTCCATTCCGATCGGGCGCGGCGGCGAACCGGAGGAAGTTGCAGCCGCAGTGATGTTCCTGTTATCCGATGAGGCGAGTTACATCACCGGGACGATTGTCGACGTCAGTGGTGGGCGGTGACGACGAGCGCGTCGGTGAAGGAGTCAGAAGGCTGAAGTGCAAAGTCAGAAGAACATTGGCGAGGCCGGCGTCATCCTTCGCCTCGACAGCGGCGCAGGACTTCTCGCCGGGCTTCTGGTGCTGGTTCTGCACCGCTGGCTGGCCGGCCTCTACGGACTGCTGCCGGCGCTGCTGGTCTTCATGGGCATAGTCAACCTGGCGTACGGTTCGTACTCGGGGTGGCTGGCGCGGCGCTGGCGTCGCGGGCAGACTCTATCGCCGGCGCTGATCGGCCTGCTGGTGGCAGGCAATGCGGCGTGGGCAGCCGTGTGCCTGACGCTCGTTGCGCTGGAGGGCGCCTCGCTGACGATGTTCGGACGCGCGCATCTGATCGGCGAGGCGGTGTTCGTGGGTGCGCTCGCCTTCGTCGAGTGGCGCCGGGTGTTGCCAGCGGTCGTTGCGCGGCAGCAGTGAGCGTCGAGCTGAAGCTCGACGCCTACGTCACGGCGGTCACCGTGTGTGTAGCCGTCGGCAGTTGCGCGACGGTAGAGCGGCGAGGAACCGCCCGACGAGTCGGGCGGCTACGAGCAGAGATCCAAGTCAAGAGTCAGAAGTCAGAAGAACACGCGGGTGCCGAAGTCGAAGCGGCGGGCCGGCGCGGCGGCTGTCGCCTGGCCGTACAGCGGCGACGTCAACACGCCGGCGAATCGCGTGAAGTTGACCTCGTTCAGCAGGTTCCACACCTGCGCGTAGAGCTCGACGCCGCGACGCGCGGCGCGTGACGGGCGGCCGGTGTCGGTTGCGCCTCCGCCGCGGCCACCACGCCCGTCGCCGGTGGCGCTCGATCCGGGCTGCCACCCCAGGCGCAGGTTGACCGTGCGCTGCCACGTGCCGCGCTCCGTGTTGCGTCCGACGCCGAACGGCCGGTCGTTGAAGATGGTGTCGCGGTTGTCGTCGAAGCCGGTACGCACCGTGTACGGCGCGCCCGACTGCACGTCGGCCCACACGTTGGCGCGGACGCCGTACGGGAACTGCGTCCGCACGAAGCCATAGAAGCGGTGCCGGACGTCGCCCGACGATGGGCCCCACTCGGCGTCGAGGTCACGGCTGTCGGCCGGCAGGCTGAGCGGGCCGTCGGCGTCGTTCCACGCCTGCGCGTAGCGGTAGCGGATCAGGCCCGACGTACGTCCGCCGTTGGACGACACACGCAGATTCGAGTCGAAGCCTGCAGAGCGGGCCCGACCGTTCGACAGGATGGCCGTCACACGGTTCAACGACGGGTCCGGCAGCGCGCCATCAAGGGGCGCGTTGGCGTTGTAGCTGCGCAGGCGATCGCCCGTGAGCTGGCCGAAGACATTGAGCTGGACGCGGACCTGACGGGTGAACCGATGCTCGACCCCGACCGACAGCCGCTGTGAGGTCTGCATGTCGATGTCGCCGTCCTCGCGGATGATGCTGGGCGGTGGCGTCTCAATCGATCCGTTGCCCCCGAACGGATCCGGGAACGCCGGATCGCGGACGATCAGATCGCGCTGTCGTGTGCCATCGAGCTGCAGCGTCTGCTCGAAGATCGTCGGCGCATACCAGTCGTTGAATACGCCGATGCCCGCCGTGTACGTCGTCGGTCCGTTGGCGACGGGCGTGAACGACACGCTGATACGCGGCGCAACATTCCAGAATTCGTCGACCAGCGATTGCACGTCATGCCGCACGCCCAGCCCGAGACGCACGCGGTCCGACAGCGTGATCTCGTCGTGGACGAACCAGCTGATCTCCTGGCGGTCGTAGGTCACCAGCGGATCGCCGGTGCGCAACGTGTACTGACGCGGCCGGTTCGCCTGGAAGTCCTCGAGACTCGCGAAGGTGAACGTGCCGGCATAGTTGTCGATGCGGTCGGACCGCGACCAACCGAACTCTGCCTCGAAGCCGGCCCGCAGCGTGTGACGCTTGCTGCCCAGCAGGTCGATGCTGTCGGCAATCTCGATCTCGCGCTCGCGCCGGCCACCCCGCCGCTGCGCGCCACCCGAGACGAACGCGTTCTGCACGTTGACGATCACGCCGTCGCTCACCGAGTCGACGCGCTCGCGGTTGTCGGCATATTCGAATCGCAGCTCGTTGAACCAGCGCTTCCCAAGCGTGCTCATGGCCGACAGGCGGGCGACGTCGCGGACCACGTCCTCGCTGTAGGCGCGCTCGGCCAGGTTGAACTCACCGACGCCGAGGTTGTCGCCGTCGGCATCGCGGCGCTGATACTCGGCGCGCAGGGTGTGCGCCTGGTTGACGGCGTGCTCGACGCGCAACTCGGCGTCGATGCGACCGCGCTCGCGATTGACGAGCCCGGGGAACACTCCCGGTGCGCCTTGCGCGACGATGGCCTCGGCTTCGAACGAGTCCTGATAGCCGATGCGACCGGAGATGGAGGCCTTGTTGGCGATGAGCGGACCGCTGAAGTTGTAGCCGAGGCGACGCGTCTGGCCGGTGCCGCGAGCCGGCGCGAAGGCTTGGCGTGCATCGATCGACTGGTCTCGGAAGCCGACGTTGACCTCGTGGGTCCACGTCGTCATGCCCGGTCTGGTCACGACCTCGATGCGCGGACGACCGCCGCCCATGCTGTCGGGGCTGAAGGGATCGCGACGGATGCGCACCGCCTGGATCTGCGCCTTGGGTGGCAGTCCACCACCCTCGAAGCCGTTGACGCGCACCTCGGCCTCGCCACCCGCGAGCGCCTCGAGCATGAGCGCGAGCTCCTCGGGGTCGTCGGGCAGGTTGTCGATCTCCTCGGCGGTCAGCACCTCGGTCTGGCCGTCGGTGGTGGCGGTCTTGGTGTCCTCGTCGGCGCGAACGGCGACCTGCTCGGCAAACCCACTCAGCTTCAGCGTGGCGACAGAGCGCGCCGTCTGGCCCTGCGCCACGGTGACGTCGACCGTTACGCGCTCGAACCCCGGTAGCTCGACGATGACGCGGTAGTCGCCGGGAGTGAGCTCCACCGACGCATCGCCGCTGACGTCGGTGACCAGCAGCATCGCCTCCGTCGTCGTCGCGGCACCCTGCGCCTCGACGCGGACGGTGGCGCCGGGCAGGCGGCCCTCGAGCGTGTCACGCGCGGTGACGACGAGATGGCCGGTGGCGGCCACGGTGCGCGCGTTCGGCGCGGCCGGGTCCTCCTGGGCGAAGACGGGCGCCACACCGGCGCCGAGGACGAGCACGAACAGACACGCGTGGAGCCACACCCTGATCGACATCACCTCCCAGCCTATCTGGATTGAGGGGCGATGCGAGCTCGACGGCGCTCGTGTGTTGCGTCATTTCGCCGATGACCGGCGAGCAAGACCTAGAAGCGGCGCGTCCAGCCGAGCGACAGGGCGCGCATGCCGACGCCGGTGCGGGTGCCGTCGTATTCGCCGGAGCCGGCGAGCGTGCTGCGCGTCACCGCCCTGGTGGTCGTGGGGGACCACTGGAACGCGAGGTCGACGGTGCCACTCGCGACGTCCATGCCGATGCCCGCGCCAAGCGTGTGCGCGATGATCGCGGCCGTCATCGGGGTGAGCGTGTCGGCGGGCACGACCTGGCCGCCGTACGCGTAGCCGCCACGGAGCACGAGCCCCGGCCGGTACGCGTACTCGGCGCCGACTCGGCGCACGATCTGGTCGCGCCAGCGCAGCGGCACCTGCTCCTCGATCGTGCTCTGGCCGACCACGGCGTTGATCGTCGCGTTGCTGCCGTTGCGCAGCGTGATGTCGAGCGAGCGGAATGCGTCACTCCAGTCCCACCAGTCGACCTGGCCGAGCAGGTGTAGACGCGTCGTGACGCGGCCCCGCGCCGACAGGCTGGCCTGTTGCGGGAAGCGATTGGCGACGGCGGCGTCGTAGGTGAACGCGCCCGGCACGGCCAGGCCCAGCCCCTGCAGCTGCACGCTGACGTCGCCGGTGGCCGAGCCGCGGGTGGTGAGGCTGGTCGAGGTGCGATAGGACGCGCCGATGGCGAGCCGCTCGGACGGACGGGCCGTGACGCCGACGGTGCCGCCCCAGCCCCAGCCGCCGGTGTCGACCGACAGCAGCGTCTTGAGACCGACCAGCGGTGCCTGCGACTGGAAGATGTAGGGCGCGACGAGTTCGTTGTCGTTGCGCAGGGCGGAGAGTGATGCGCCAACCGCGACGGTGCGCGTCAGCTGCAGTCCGGCGCCGACCGTGGCGCGAGCGACAGTGATCGCCGATCGGTGCGTCTGGATTCCGTAGGACGCGCCGCCAATGCCTGGCGCATCGCGGTACTGCCAGTCGCCGCCGATCGCGCCGTCGGCGTTGAACGCCGCGCCGAGCACGAGCGGCCGACGTCCGGACAGCTTCCAGGCGACCGCGCCTTCCGGCACGACGCCTCGCGCATTGCGGAGGCCGCCGCTGCCGTCCACGCGGTTCACGAAACTGCCTGTCGCCGACGCGGCGCCGAGCGTGATTGCCGCCTGCGTCTGGTCGACGCCGGCCAGACCGGCCGGGTTGAAGGTCAGGGCATCGAGCGGCGTCGACCCCAGCGCGCTGTCGGCACCGGCGACGGTAGCCGCGCGCGCTCCCGAGGCCGTGCGAAAGACGCCGACCGATTGGGCGGCAGCCGGGAGGGCGGCCGTCAGGGCGGCCGTCAAGACGACGAGGGAAGCGAGGACGTGCACGGCCAGAGAAATCGGACCGTGTTTCGGCGATCTTGAACCGAAGTCTTACATTCTCCACCTCGCGTCGAGCTGACCTGTCCTCCGTAGCCTTGGCGAAGGTGGAAGCTCGACGCCTACGATGAGCAAGGCGGTCACAGGTTGCCGCGCTTGATCTCCTCCGCCAGGTAGTCCGTGGCTCGCCAGGCGATCGACAGAATCGTGATCGTCGGGTTCTTCTCGGATGCGGTGGTGAACGACGAACCATCCACCACGAAAAGGTTCTTCACCTCGTGCATCTGGTTGAACTTGTTGAGCGCCGACTTCTTCGGGTCGTCGCCCATGCGGCAGGTGCCGTGCTCGTGGATCGCGGAGCCGTTGCGATCGAGGTCGGCCCGCTTGTACTGCCACAGCTCGATGCCCGAGGCCTTGGCGATCTCCTCGATCGTGTCGGCCATGTGCTGCACCATCTTCCGCTCGTTCTCTCGGATGGTGTAGTCGATGTGCAGCAGAGGCACGCCGTACGTGTCGGTTTTCGTCTTGTCGACGGTGATGCGGTTGTCGGCGTAGGACAGCACCTCGCCGAACGGATGCAGTTCGACCCAGGCCGGATAGCGCTTGCGCACTTCGTCCTTGAAGCCGCTGCCGAAGCCCTTGATGCCACCGGCGAAGTGTCCCGCGCCATCGGGGTTGGTGCCGCACCCCCAGAACTGCATGCCGAAGCCGCGCAGGTAGTCGCGCTTCCGTCCCTCGCGATGGTTGAAGCGCGGCATGTACATGTGCTCGCCGCCGATGCCCTTGTCGTCGGTGGCGGCCTTGGCGTACAGCGACGGCATGAAGCCGCGCGCATGGATGCGGACCTGCTCGCACAGGTAGCGACCGATCACGTCGCTGCCATTGCCGATGCCGTTCGGGTACGCGGTGGAGGTCGAGTTCAGCAGGATGCGCGTGGTGTCGACGCAGCTGGCGCCCATCACGACGACCTTGCCGAGTACCTGCCGCTCCTGCCCGGTCTTGCGATCGAAGTACTGCACGCCCTTCGCGAGGCCCTTGTCGTCGACGAGCACTCGCGC
>DATJTM010000677.1:0-5096 GCA_035503395.1 Luteitalea sp. | reverse complement strand
AGCCGCGCGCGCCCTCGCCAGCCTGTGCGCCTGGGGCTCCGGCGATCTCGGCCTCGATGGTGCCGTTGCCGAACTGCACACCCTCGACGATGGCGAGTTGGTCGCTCGCGTCGCCGGATGCTAGTGCACGCTGGCGTTCCTCTGGCGTCATGGCGGAGACGCGCTTGCGCACCACCTCGTCCATCACGACGCGCACGCCCGCGCGCCCCGCCAGATTTGCCGGCGTGACGGTGACGTTGTGGGGCCGTAGTCCGGTGGCGTCGGTCAGCGCGAACGTGCGCGCTGGCGACTGCGCGAGCAGCGCGCTCGCCGCCATCGCCACGCTGCACGTCAGCGTCACCAGCACCATCAGGGTCGAGTTCGAACGCGTGAGACGGGTGGCGGCCATGTCGTTGTCGTCCTTCTTGAACGTTCGCCGTTCCTGAACTTTTCGAACTTCTCGAACTTTTCGACCTTTTGCTTGTGCCGTCACGCGACCGTCGAGCCGAAGCTCGACGGCTACTTCAAGCAGGTTCCGAGGTGTCCGGGAATGAGTGGTGTTCGTGCGTCACCTGCCAGCGGCCGTCCTGCTTGACCAACCCGAGAGTGAGGCGGAGCCGACGGTCCGGCGTCTCCTCGTATTCCTCCGGCGTGCCACAGCGCAACAGGACGTGCGCGAACGCCACGGTATCGCCCGCCGTGACCTGCATCTCCACCGGTTCGAACACGGCACCGCTGGCCTGCCAGTCGAAGAACGGCCGCCACGTCTCCCGATACGCCGCCAGGCCCCGGACGCCGGTGTCGGGCGGCGGCACGTCGAACATCACGATGTCGTTCGTGTGGTCCCGCAGCACGCCGTCCATGTCGCCCGCGTGCACTGCTCTGGCCCAGCCTTCGATGAGTCCGCGAATCTGTTGCTCGTCGTTGTTCGTCATGTCGGTCTTGCTCTCCAGTGCTTGCCTGCGACGTCAACCGACGATCGACCCCCAGCCGTCGCGGTACGCCTCACGCCGCACCAGTCGGTTGGCGTCGTCGTTGTTGCTGAAGCGCCCCGCGCCGTCGTCCCACACGAGGCGCTTGTAAGGGACTCGTAACGCGATGCCGGCGAGGGCAACCGCCTTGGCGAGCGGCCCGACCGCATCGAAGCTGCCTTTCGACTGCCGGCTGGCGCGAATCGCGCCGGTCCACTCGTCGTCTGGCGCCGTCTGGTCGTAGTCCGGTACGGGCACGCTGCCGGCAAACGCCGCCTGTTTGCGTTTGGGCAGGAGCCGCGGCGTATTGGCCCGGAAGTCACACAGGATCTTGCCGGCGTCGCCGATCAGCAGCATGCCCTCGTCACCCAGATCCTCGTTGTCCTCGAGTAGTTCGTCCGGCGTGGCCGGCTTCATGCCGCCGTCGTACCAGAACGCATCGACGGCAGGGCGTCGCGGCGTCGCGGGATGTCGCCATCGGATCGTGCTGGCTTTCGGAAACGCCACGGGCGACACGCGACCGCCGCGGCTGACACGCGCCGCCGACACGGCGGCTTCGTTGTTCGGTCTGGCTTCCACCCATTCGGGCACGCCGAGTTCGAGGATGCGGTAGGGCTGCCACAGGCTGTAGTGACCCATGTCGCCGAGGCAGCCCGTGCCGTAGGCGTACCAGCCACGGTAGACGGTGTGCGTCAACGTCGGATGGTAGGGACGATCGGGCTCGGGACCTTGCCAGAGCGTCCAATTGAAGCCGTCCGGTACTGGCGCCGCCTCGGTGGGGTAGTCCTGCATGCCTTGCGGCCAGAACGGCCGGTTGGTCCAGTTGTGCACCTCGCGTACGGTGCCGATCGCGCCCGCCGCGATCCAGGCCGCGAGCGTGTGCCGGTCCGGGCGGTTGCTGTAGGCGAGCAGGTGCGACACCGCGGCGCTCTCGCGGGCCGCGCGCAGCGTCTGCTGCACCTCGTGCATCGTCGCGCCGACCGGCTTGTGCGAGATCGCGGCCTTGCCGGCCCGCAGCGTCGCGATGTTGATCACGGCATGCTGGTGATCGGGCGTGATGTTGACGATGCCCTGGATGTCGGATTCGCGCCCGAGCATCTCGCGGAAGTCCTCGTATTCGCGGATGCCAGCCGCCGGGCGGCCCTGCTGGCGATACCAGGTCTCCATCACCTCGCGTGCCACCGCCCGGCCGGCGCGGGTCGCGCGGTCGCCTTCACCCCAGGTCGCGTTGCCGAGGAACTTGCGGACCGTGGCGCGGGTGCCGAACGGGCTCCAGTCGACGTAATCGTCGCTGGAGCGATTCGGGTCGACCACCGCGACGAACTGCACGTCGGGGCGTCGCACGAGGTTGGTGTTGACCTGGCGGAGCGCCTGCGTGCCACAGCCGACCTGCGCCAGACGCAGCATGTCGCTCGGCGCGACATGTCCGCGTCCGCCAAGAACACGCCGCGGGACGATGGTGAAGGCCGACGCTGCTGCAACCCTCCCGAGGAACGCGCGCCGCGCGATCGCACTCATGACAGTCCTCCCGCCGCTGATGGTTTCGCGGGAGTATGGCACCAGGGAGGCCTGTAGCCTACGGCTACAAGGCTGCGACCTACAGCCTACAGCCTACCGGCTACAGCCTACGGGCTACAGGCTACGGCCTACAGCCTACGGCCTACAGCCTACCTGTCACTGCCGACTCGCCGACTCGCCGACTGCCGACTGCCGAGCCGCCCGCGATCACTTCGTAGCGTCCCGACTTGTCGGGCCGTTCCTCGGCGTGGGCGTCTGCCTCGGAGGAACCGGCCGACAAGTCGGCCGGCTACGTGCGACTGGCCGACTGGCCGACTGCCGACTGACCGACTGCCGACTGCCGACTGCCCGCTATCACTTCGTAGCGGCCCGACTTGTCGGGCCGTTCCGTAGCGCGGCAACAGGGTGTGCGCAACCGGCCGACAAGTCGGCCCGCGGCGGGCTACGGGCTACGCGCTACAGGCTGCCTGAGGGCTCGACGGGCGGTTCCGTCGCGCAGCGGGCGCAGACGCAGGCACGGTCCCTGAGATCTGGCGGGATTCGTGCGAGGACTTCTGGTGGGATGACCGTGACCGCGCACCAGCACGTGGACGCGCCGGCTTGCGCGCCGCACGTGTTGTCCTCGCCGCACAGCGGGCATCGCGACGGGTCAATCGCTGGAGTGGCGTCAGGGCTCATGGCGAGTGCCAAGCGTAGCCCCGATGCGGTCAGAACCGGATACGGACGCCACCCCAGGCGCGGCGAGGCGCACCCGCTGCCAGGAAGGTCGAGTGCCGGACCGGGAACTCGCCGCCAATCGCAGGAAACGGCCGCGCGATGAAGGTCCCGGTCTCGGTGAAGCCGGCCGGCCCGAGCTGCGCGGCCGTCGCGTAGGTCGTGTCGAACAGGTTGTCCACCTGCCCCACGAGCTGTACGCGCGAGGTGAGCTGATAGCGGCCGCCGAGGTTGACGATCGCATAGCCATCGGCGAGTCCCTCGCCGACGTAGTAGACCCCGTCCGGCTCGTGGTCGTTGTTCTCGTTGCCGCGCGCGAAAGAACTGCCGACGCCGATCAGGTTGAGGCCGATGGCGAGTCGCCGCGTCACGTCGACGTCGACGAAGGCCTTGACCAGGTGCCGCGGCACGAGCGGCAGCCGGTCGCCCGGTTCGATGTCGATGGTGCCATCCACGCCCGGCATGCCGTCGAGGGCCTCCTCGTTGCTGGCATTGCTCTCGCCGTTGACCGTCTCTTCGCTCTGGAACGTCGCGTTCAGCCACGTGTAACCGGCGCCGTACCTGACGCGGCCGCGCTGGCCTTCCGCGCTGAGCTCGATCCCGGCCCGGCGCGTCTGCCCGAAGTTGCGGAAGTAGCCGTAGCCGGTCTGCTCCGACATCACGAACAGGATGTCGTCGTCGTTGCCGGCGCGAAACATCCCGGCACTCCAGCGCACGCCGGGCAGCGCGCCGCGGATGCCGGCCTCGACCGTCCGCGTGACGACCTGATCGAGCGGCGGATCGCCGGCCATCGCGTTGGGCAGCTTGCACGGCTCCTCGGGATCGGCGCAGCCCAGCTCGATCGACGTGGCGGCGCGGCTGCCCTCGGTGTAACCCGCGTAGACGTTGGTCTCCGCGGTGAGATCGATCGTGACGCCAACGGCGGGATTGAGGCGGCTGAACACATGACGGCCATCCAGCGAGCCGGGGCCGCCGCCGGGCGTGATGCGATCACGGTTGTCGACGACGATGCGGTTGTAGCGCGCCGCCAGGTTGACGTGCACGCGCTCGCGCAGGGTGAGGGTGTCGGTCGCGTACAGGCTCCACGTGTGGGTGCGGCCGTTGAGGTCGACGCGGGTGTCGTACGGCTCGCCGTCGGCATCACCGCCGGTCACGCCGTCGCCGAAGGCACCGACGCCGGTCACGCTGCGATCGGGGTTGAGGTAGCCGAGCTCGGTGGACTGGATGAAGTCCATCGTGCTGCGATCGAACGCCGTGCCGAGCGTGAACGCATGCCTCACCGCCCCACGATCGGCGCGCCCGACGACCTGCGCCGAAAAACCGCCATGACGCTGATCGGTGCCGGTGCGGTTGAGCAGCCCGTTGCACTTCTCCGAGGGCTCGTCGTTGAGCAGCACGTTGCCGATGCAACGGAGGGAGGGGAACGGCGTGTTGCTGGCGTCGAGGCCGCTCGATGGAATGGACCCGTAGCCGGCCGCGGCCAGCGCGGCTCGCTCGGCGGCCCCAGGCTGGTAGAGCGACTGGTCGAGGGCTTCCTCGTTCATGTCGCCGTTGAGGGTGCGTGTGGCGATATTGCGGAAGTACCCGTTCGCGACGAGCGTCAGGGCCGACGTCAGCCGCTGCCGTCCCGAGACGTTCAGCAGGATCGACTCGTTGTCGGTGGTGTCGGGCTTCGTGTAGACGCTGTCGTAGTCACGCGACAGCAGCCGGTACTCCTGGAGGCCATTGCCGGTCAGCGAGTTGTTGGCATAGCTCAGCGACGCGGTCAGCTCGCGAGTGTCGCGGACCCAGCCGACCTTGCCGAACGCCTGCCCGACGTCGGACGGTGAGTCGTCGCGCCAGCCGTCTTCGGTGAACAGGTTACCGGCGACATACCAGTGGAGGCGGTTCCCGACGGTGGCGCCGCCATGCTCG
>DATJTM010000676.1:0-4437 GCA_035503395.1 Luteitalea sp. | reverse complement strand
GGTCACGGCGCCCTCGACCACCGCCGTCTTCGCCCCCTCACTCATCTGCGGCACCAACGTCGCCAAGTACGTAATCAGCGCGTTGTCGTTGAAGGCCGTGAGGAACGCCGCTCCGAAGAACAGCGGCTCTTCCGACAGGCTGGCCAGCACCGGCGCGATCCACCACGCCTGCAGCCCGCCGTGGATGACCAGTCCCGCCAGGAAGAAGCCGACGAGCAACGGCGACTTCAACGACAACTCGGACTGGTAGGCACTCGTCGCCTTGACGAAACCGAGGAAGAAGAGAAAGCCGCCGACAAACAGCACAGGGTAGTGGGCATTGACGACCGTCCACGCCATGAAGAGCACATGCACGGCGATCACCCAGCCGGGGACGGGCAGGAGCTCTCCGATTCCGCGCGACGCGGCATCGGTGTCGGGCACTTCGACGTCGGCCACGGCCGGCCGTCGGGCCAGGCCGTGCAGCTCGCTCCGGAACAGCAGGTAGTAGAGCGACGTGGTGCCGGCCACGGCCAGCAGCGTCCTCCATCCGAAATGCGTGAGCATGAACAGCAGGTCCCAGCCCCAGGGGCGGGCGACCATCAGCACGGGCGGCGCCGCGAAGTGCGTCAGCGTGCCGCCGATCGAGACGTTGACGAACAGCAGCCCGAGCGTCGCGTACTTGAGCCGCGGACTGGGGTCGAGGTCGAAGAACTGTCGGGCCAGCAGCAGGGCCGCGATCGTCATCGCGCCCGGCTCCGTGATCAACGACCCCATCAGCGGTCCGATGCTGAGCGTTGCGACCCACCACGCAGCCGGCGTCCCACCACCCAACGCCGCCACCCTCCTCATCGCGCGTTCGGCGAACACGACGATGGGGCGGGTCGACGCGAGGGCCATGATCACCACCACGAACAGCGGCTCGGTGTAGACGACCGAGTCGTTCAGGTAGTGCGTGGTCGTGTGCCAGCCGGCATGCACCGTGATCGCCACCATCAGCGCCAGCGCCCACAGTCCGAACACCACCTCCACCTCGCCGAGGAAGTGCAGCAGTTCGGCGGCCATGCTCGGCCGGCGCGGACGTCCCTCGGCCCGGCACGCATCGTCGTGACGATGCTGAACGGTGTGGGCCAGCGCCAGGAATCGCGGCGCCGCGAAGGTGTGGAGAATGGCGAGCAGGAAGATGCCGGTCGTCACCACGGCGAACGGGTCGACCGCAGCACGCTCGGTGAGCGTCGCCCACAGGCCGTCTGGCGAGGCGGGCGGATAGGCCGCGAGCGGCGTCGGGAATGTCGAGGGAGGCGCCGGGGCGGACATCCGGCGACATTAGCGAAGCCGCTGGCGCGCCACAAGCCGTGCAAGCTGCGTGATACGCTCCCGCCACTTCCAGCGGCGCGATGACGCGCCATTGCTGCGGTCCCGAGAGGAGCCCGTTCGCATGCGCGAGCACTCGTCGCCCTTCCCGCACGACAGCCACTCGAGACGCCGATGGATCGCCTCCGGCCTCGCGACGGTGGCGCTCGGCGTTTTCGTCCTGTCGTCATGGCCCCCGCGCCTCGACGCGCAGACGCAGGCGCCAGCCCCGACCGCAGCGGCCGGCGCCCCGTTGCGCGTTGCGGTGGCCGGCGTCGTCCACGGCCACGTCAACGGCATCGTCAAGGCAGCCCAGGCCAGGCCCGACGTCACGCTGGTCGGGGTCTACGAACCCGATGCCGCGTTGCGCGACAAGTTCGGTGAACGCTACGGAATTCCGGCGGCGGCGCGCTTCGCGTCGCTCGACACGCTGATCACGACCGCGAAGCCGGAAGCGCTGCTCGTCAACACCAACACCTTCGATCACCTCGCCGTCGTCGAGGTCGCCGCGAAGCACGGCGTCCATGTGATGGTCGAGAAGCCGCTGGCCGTGTCGATCGATCACGCGCGCAAGATCGAAGCGGCGGCACGCGGCAAGATCCACGTGCTCACCAACTACGAGACGACGTGGTACCGCAGCCACCGCGCCATCTGGCGAATGATGCACGAGGGGAAGACCGGCGGCCGCATCCGCAAGATCGTCGCGATGGACGGCCATCACGGCCCGAAGGAGATCGGCGTGCAGCCGGAGTTCTTCGACTGGCTCACCGATCCGGTGCGCAACGGCGCCGGCGCGCTCTACGACTTCGGCTGCTACGGTGCCAACATCGCCACGTGGCTGCTCGACAACGAGCGGCCGCTGCGCGTCACGGCCGTGACACAGCGCAACAAGCCGGCGATCTACCCGAAGGTCGACGACGAAGCGACGATCGTCCTCGAGTACGCAGGGGCGCAGGCGATCGTGCAGGGGTCGTGGAACTGGCCCGACCATCGCAAGGACCTCGAGGTGTACACCGAGAGCGCGGCCGCCTGGGCGACCGGCGGTGCGGCCTTGCGTGCAAAGGTGCGGGGCAAGCCGATCGCGGAGGCCTCGGTCGAGGAGTGGCCGGCCGACGAGCGCGACGTGCTCTCGTATCTCTCGGCCGTGGTTCGCGGCCGCCTCAAGCCGTCCGGACCGACCTCGCTCGAGAACAACGTCATCGTCTCCGAGATCCTCGATGCGGCGCGTGAGAGTGCCCGCACCGGCAAGACCGTGACGTTGCGCCCCAACTCCTGACGACGATGGGGCAGCGGGCGGCGTCGGCCGCGACAGCAGCGATCGTGACGTCGGCCGTCGTCGCCATCGCGACGCTGGCCGCCGTCGTGGCCGCCGGCGCGCCCTGGCTGGTGAGCGGCATCGTCGGACTGGCAGCTGCGATGCAACTTGCGGTCGTGGTCACGCTCGCTCGTCGGGCGCCGCTCGCCGGCCGGCGCGCCGCCGACATTGTCCCTGCCGCACCGTCGCCGGTCGATCCGAGCTACCGCCGCGTGGTCGATCAGGTCGAGCAGGTGCTGTTCGAGGCCGACACGCACGGTCGCTGGACCTTCCTCAACCGCACCTGGCAGTTGATGACCGGCCGCGACGTCGCCGCCTCCATCGGCCAGCCGCTGGTGGCGTCGCTGCATCCCGACGATCGCTTCGAGGTCGAGAAGCTCTCGGCGGCGCTGCTCTCGGGGCAGCGCCCGGATGGGCGCATCGAAGTGCGGGTCCTCACCGATCGCGACCGGTTCGTGTGGGGCGACGTGCACATGCGCGCGACTGGTGGCGATGGGGCACGCGGCATTGCCGGCACGATCAGCGACGTCACCGAGCGACGGGCGGTCGCGCAGGAACTCGAGTCGGCGCGTCTGGCTGCCGAGAAGGCCAGCGCCGCCAAGAGCGAGTTCCTCAAGTCGATGAGCCACGAGATGCGAACGCCGCTCAACGGCGTCCTCGGGCTGATGGAGCTCCTCTCGACGACCGCCCTCGACGCGCAGCAGGCGCGGTACGTGTCGGTGGCGCGGGCGTCGGCGACGCACCTGGCGACCCTGATCAGCGACATCCTCGACCTCTCGCGCATCGAAGGCGGCGGACTGCCGCTGGAGCGGATGCTGTTCGACCTGCCCGAGCTGATCGAGACCAGCGTCGACGCGGTGACGCCGGAAGCGACGAGCCGACGCCTGCGCATCTCCAGCGTCGTCACGCCGCGCGTGCCGACCTGGGTGGTTGGTGACTCGGGGCGCATCCGGCAGGTGCTCGTCAACCTGCTGGTGCACGCGGTCAAGTTCACCGATCAGGGCGAAATCCACCTGCAGGTCGACGCGGCGGTCGACGTCGCGCGCCGCGAGGCCGCCGTGGCGATCGCGATGCACGACCGTGGCACCACGCTGTCGGCCGAACACCTCGAAGGCCTGTTCGAGCCGTTCGCGTCGGGTGAAGCGGCGATGGCGCGCCGGCAGAGCGGGGCCGGACTCGCGCTGACGATCTGCAAGCACCTCGTCGAGGCGATGGGCGGCGAGATTGCCGTCCGCAGCGGCGAGCCGCGCACCGCGACGTTCACGGTGCGGCTGCCGCTCGAGATTCCCGATGCCGCGATGGTCGAGGATCGGCGCAGCGGTGAGGCCCCGCTGCGCGTGCTCGCCGTGGCCGCGCCCGACACCGATCGCGCCATCCTGTCCCGCCTGCTCGAGGGCTGGCACTTCGACGCGGCCGTCGTCGCCGACTGCGACGCGGCGTGGGGACATGTCGAAGCCACCTCGACGTCGCGATGGCGCTTTGGCATCGCGCTGCTGCATACCGCGACGCGAGGGGCCGACGAACTGGCGGATCGCCTGCGAGGCCTGGCCCAGCCGCCGGGGCTCATCTGGATCCTCGCCGAGGAGGTCCGTGTCGTGCCGGCCTTCGTGCGGCCGCGGGAGGTCGTGGTGAAGTCGTCGGAGACGACGGCGTTGTACGAGGCGATCATGCAGGCCGTGGTCGGCGCGACGGCGGTGCAGGGCGATCGTCATCACGCGCCGCAGTGGTCGCGGCCCCCGCTGGTGCTGGTCGCCGAGGACCACGACGTCAACCAGATGGTCGTCAAGGAG
>DATJTM010000675.1:0-8941 GCA_035503395.1 Luteitalea sp. | reverse complement strand
GCCCCCACGTGAGGCCTGCGCAGCCTTCTGTGACAACTCCGTCTTGGCCAGCTGCATCTCCTGCCGGATCAGCAGCGTCGTTTTCTGCGAGAGATCGGCGAAGAGCTCGCCGATCGTTCGTTCTCGAGTGGCTTCCATGGTGCGCACCTCGCAACGTCTGCCTAGCTGGTGATGCCGGGCGACGGGTCGACCGTCAGCGACGAACGCGACAGGTCGTCACCGCGCGCGAGGTCGCTCCCCGTGTAGCCGACCTGACCGCCCAGCGGACGGCTGGCGCCGACCGCGTCGCGACCGTACGGCTCGTCGGTCGCGCGATCGAAATCCCGCGTGTCGGCCAGCGAATCCGAACTCTTCAGGAAGCGCGCGAGCCCAACGCCGAGGAGAAACGCGCCGCCGATGAACGCGGCCGGGTTCCGACGCGCGAACTGCTCGAGGTCCTGCATCATCTCGGCGGGCTGCTTGTCGCGCATCCGATCGGCGAAATATTGGATTTGATCGACCGCCGTGTCGGCATACGCTGCAAGCGTCTCGTTCTCTGTGCGCAGGTGTTCGCTCGCCTGACGAATCGCCGACGCAACAGAGCCAAGGCCTTGCGCCGCCCGGTCCTTCTGCTCGTTGACGCGTGTGGAAGCCTGCTGCTTCACCTGGTCCATCACGCCCGCAGCGCGTGCGAAGGAACGCCCACCGCTCGCACCGTACGTGCTGCTGTCGTCGCTGATCGCCGGCGACGCGCCTGTGGTGCCGAAGGCATCACTGCCAGCGCCCAGCGGCGTGCCAAGTCCACTGCCGAGGCCACCACTCTCGCCGGGAAGGCCGCTGTCCAATCCGCTGCTCGGCGCGCTGGCGCCAAGCCCCGGACCGAGATCACTGCGACTCTTGCGCGTGGTCGTCGTGCCGGACTCGGGCAGGTTCGCTCCTGGGGTTGCTCGATGTGTCGCCATTCGCTCCCTCTCCTCGATGTCGTGCCTCGCCACGCCAACGGGACGTGGCTTCGAGGCGTCTGTATATCGATTTGATTAAGGAAGAACCGTGCCACTACAGCGCCGGCGAGAGGCGGACATCGAGACGATCCCGCGATGTAAGGTTCCGAGCCACGTTCACCGCGGCAACGCTATCTGAACAGGCCTCGGAGCTTGCGTGCGAGTTCTGCGCCCCAGCCTTCGAACGTCCGCGCCACCCGCTGGCGCAGGCTGCCGCGATGCACCGGGCACAGGCGTTCGGGCACGTCGTCGCCCTTCTTGAGGTACTCGGTATACACGGGACAGCCATCGACTGGCCGCAGGTAGGAGATGCGGCATAGGGTCTCCTCATGCAGGCCGGCCGGGCGTTCGAACGTGCCGGGACGCCGCACGCGCGCGGCGCGCCGCATGAAGTCCGACCAGATCGGCAACGCGTAACGGGACCCATACGCATCGCGACCGATGGTGGCGGGCTGATCGAAGCCGACCCAGACACCGACGACCAGCGACGACGAGAAGCCGACGAACCACGCGTCCTTGAAGTCGTCGGTCGACCCTGTCTTGCCTCCGACCGCGAACCGCACGCCCATCCGGCGTGCCCCCGACGCGGTGCCACGCTCCACCACGTCCTGCAGCATCGTCACCATCTGGAACGCGACCGCCGGCGACAGCACGTTCTCGCGCTGCACCGGATTGGAGAAGGCCGTGTTGCCGTCGGCATCGAGAATCGCCGTCAGCCCCCGCGCGCGGACGGCCTGCCCGCCATTCGGGAAGATGGCAAACGCCGTCGTGAGCTCGAGGGGTGTGACGAGTCCGGTGCCCAGCGACAGCGAAGGCACATTCGGCAGGTCGCCCAGGCCGGCGTCGGCTGCCAGGCGTATCACCCGTCGGGTGCCGACCCGCTGTTGCAGCAGCGTGGCCGCGCGGTTGTTGGACTCGATCAGAGCGGCTCGCAGGGTGAGCGCCGGCGGAGTCTCGCCGCTGGCGTTCTCCGGCGCCCATTCGTCGGGCCCCTGCGGCGTGATCCGGTCGAGGCCGTCCAGCACCGTCACTGGCGAGAAGCCTTGCTCCAGCGCAGCCGCGAACAACAGCGGCTTGAACGCCGACCCCGGCTGACGACGGCTGCGGGTGGCGCGATTGAAGGGCCACTTCGCCGCGTCGCGCCCGCCGGTGAGCGCCAGTACATCGCCTGTCTCTGGATCCATCGCAACCAATGCGGCCTGCAGATCGCGCTTGCCGAAGCGACCGAGGCCCTCGCGGACGACGCGGTCGGCCATCTCCTGCAACGCCGGGACGATCGTCGTGTCGACCCGCCAGTCCGGCGGGTGGTCGCCGCCGAGACTGTCCCTGAATAACTGCCGCACGTAGGCGCGCGCATACGCATCGCTCGCCGTGCTGGTCGGCACGTAGGGCCGGACGCGCAATCGCGCCCGCTGCGCCGCGCGCTCCTGGGCTTCGGTGATGAAACCCGCCTCGCGCATGCGCGCCAGCACCACCCGGCTGCGAGCCAGCGCGCCGTCGAAGTTCGACCACGGCGACAAGGCGGCCGGCGCGCGAGCCAGGCCGGCGATGAACGCGCTCTCGGCCAGCGAGAGATCGCTGGCGCCCTTGCCGAACACCCGTCGCGACATCGGCTCGACGCCGTAGACGCCGGCGCTGAGGTAGATACGATTCAGGTACAGCTCGAGGATCTGGGCCTTCGAGAGCTGCAGTTCCATCTGCACCGATAGCGCGGCTTCACGGAGCTTGCGACCGTAGCTCTTGCGATTGGTCAGGAACAGGGTGCGCGCGAGTTGCTGGGTGAGCGTGCTGGCGCCTTCCGAGCGTCCCTGCCACAGGTTGCGGAACACCGCCCGCCCCAGCCCGACCGGGTCGATGCCGGGGTGGTAGTAGAAGCGATGGTCCTCGACGGCGATGAACGCCTGCTGCAGGTGCGGCGTGATGCTCGCGAGCGCGACGTCGCGCCGCTGCTCGTCGAGCCGGAACCAGCGCTGACCGTCGGCCGTGTGGAACCAGGTGTCACCAACACCCCGGGTCAGCTTGTGGACGTCCCAGGACTGCTTCCACGACCAGGCGGTCGACAGCGCCAGCGCCACGAGGCCGCCCAGCGCGATCAGGCGAATGTGTCGAGGCTGCGTCACGAGCCACGCGCGCACACGGCGAATCACCCCAGTAGTGTCGCTCACGACGATTCCCGACGCGCGCCGTCCGCTCTTCGTCGTTCGTCGTCCGTCGTTCGTCGTTCGTCGTTCGTCGTTCGTCGTTTGCGGTACCAGCCCTGCCGTCATGCCATCATCGTCACGAGGAGATGGTCCTGATGACACGGGTTTCCCACATGCTGGCAGTATCGCTACTGATCTCGAACGCGGGCGCGTCCTTCGCACAGACGCACGGTCACAGCTGCCTCGACGAGGCGTGCACGACGGTGTCCTTGATCGATCTGCCAGCCCAGGGCGGCACTGGCACCTCCGCTGTTGCGCCGGCGCGGTACGGCACGTGGGGCTTCGACCTCGAGGGCATGGACCGGAGCGTCAAGCCGGGCGACGACTTCTTCAGGTTTGCCAACGGCGGCTGGGCAACCCGCACGACGATTCCTGCGGACCGCAGCAGCTACGGCGCCTTCGCGATCCTGCGCGACGTGGCCGAGAACCAGGTGCACGCCCTCCTCGAGGAATGGGCGACGGCCCGGACCCTCACGCCGGGCAGCGACGAGGCCAAGGCGGCCGCGCTCTACCGGGCCTTCATGGACGACGCGGCGATTGAAGCGCGCGACGCCGCGCCGCTGACGCCACGGCTCGACGCGATTCGCAAGGCGACGACGCGCGAGAGGCTCGCGGCCTTGATGGGCAGTTCCCAGACCGGCCCCGGCGCGTCCTTCTTCGGGATGCGGGTCGGAGACGATGTGAAGGACCCGGAGCGGTACACGCTCTATCTGGCACAGAGCGGGCTCGGCCTGCCCGACCGCGAGTTCTATCTGCGCGACAACTTCGCAAAGCAGAAGGCCGAATACCAGAAGTACGTCGCACGCGTGCTGACGCTCGCGGCCTGGCCTTCGGCCGACGAACAGGCAGCCGCGATTGTCGCGATGGAGACGCGGATCGCCGAGGCGCATTGGTCGCGAGCCGAGAGCCGCAATCGCGACAAGACGTACAACCCGATGACCTGGGCCGCACTCGCGACCGCGGCCCCCGGCTTCCCCTGGCCGACGTTCGCCACGGCGGCCGGCATCGACAAGTCGCCGCGAGCCGTCGTGGCGCAGAACACGGCCGTGCCGAAGATCGCCGCGATCTTCGCCGAGACGCCCATCGCGACGCTGCAGGCCTGGCAGGCGTTCCACACGGTCGATCAGGCGGCCCCGTACCTGTCACGACGCTTCGCGGATGCCAACTGGGAGTTTCGCGCGAAGTTCCTGCAGGGCGCACAGGAGCAGCGCGCCCGATGGAAGCGCGCCGTGCAGTTCACAGAGGGCGCGATGGGCGAAGCCGTCGGCCGGACGTACGTGGCGCGGCATTTTCCGCCCGACTCCAAGGCCCGGATGGAGCAACTCGTCGCCGACCTGCGCGTGGCGATGCGTCGACGCATCGAAGGGCTTGCGTGGATGGAGCCCGCCACCAAGACCGCAGCGCTCGAGAAGCTGGCGGCCTTCAACGTCAAGATCGGGTATCCGAATCGCTGGCGCGACTACGCCGCGCTCGCACCTCGTGCCGACGACGCGTACGGCAACATGGAGCGCAGCGCCGCCTTCGAATGGGCCTTCGATCTGTCGCGCCTCGGTGGCAAGGTCGACGAGGAGGAATGGGGCATGACGCCGCAGACGGTCAACGCGTACTACCAGTCCGCGAAGAACGAGATCGTCTTCCCGGCGGCCATCCTGCAGCCGCCCTTCTTCGACCCGAAAGCCGACCCGGCGGTCAACTACGGCGGCATCGGCGCGGTGATTGGGCACGAGATCACCCACGGCTTCGACGATCAGGGGCGCAAGTCCGACGCCAAAGGCGTGCTGCGCGACTGGTGGACGACGGCCGATGCGACGCGATTCGAGGCGCAGGCGGATCGGCTGGGCGCCCAGTACGAGTCGTACCAGTTTCCGGCCCTGCCCGGCCTGAAGCTCACGGCGCGCATCGGCATGGGCGAGAACATCGCCGACCTCGGTGGCGTGCTCCTCGGTCTCGAAGCCTATCGGCTGTCGTTGAAGGGCGCCGAGCCGAAGTCGCTGGACGGCTTCACGGCGACCCAGCGCGTCTTCCTCGGATGGGCGCAGGTGTGGCGGACGATGTTCCGCGACGATGCGCTGCGGCAGCAGATCGTCAATGGCCCGCACTCACCCGGCTTCATCCGTGCGTACGCCCCGCTGCGCAACGTCGACGCCTGGTACGAGGCGTTCGACGTCAAGCCGGGCGAGGCGCTCTACATCGCGCCTGAGCAGCGCGCCCGCATCTGGTAAGCGGAGTCGCACGCCACGCGGTTCGCGCTCAGCGCAGCCGCGTGGCGAGGACGTTCGTGCCAGCCGCCCACACCTCGTTGCCTGCGTCCGAATACATCGCCCGCTCGACGACGATCGGCACGGGTGCCGCTCCGACGCTCTCGATCAGCGCGCCAAAGCGCTTCCCCACCGCGCTCGGAAATTCGTCGCGGACGCTGACGCCGAACCGGCTGTTGCCGGCCACCGTGTAGGTGCGGGTGGCCACCGGGCTGCCATCATCGAACAGCAGCGTCACCTTCACCGTCGCCGCGTCTGCCTCCGGGTTCGCGACGAGGTAGTAGGTGGCCTTGGCGGCCGGTGCCGTCGCCACTTCGCCGTCGGCGACTGCCCAGGCAATGCCGGTCGTTGTGGTGCCGGGAGAGTTGTGCGCCTCGGTCCAGGTGCGGCTGTCGCCGGGCCACCACATCGATCGTTCGACGACGATCGGCACGCCATTCGTGGACTCGACCACCATCGACACCGCCGTGTTGGCCAATGCGGCCTCCGCCTGGTCGACCCAGATGGTGTAGCGCTGCGCCGCCTGGACGGTATGCGCCTGGCGGATGCGCGAGCCGTCGGGTAAGAGATAACTGACATCGACCTGTGCCGCCGACTCCGACGGGTTGGCAATCAGCAGGAACAGGTCGAAGAACGGCCCGGTCATCCCTTCGGCCAGGTACCACTCGGTGGCCGGTGCGGTCACACCGGCGCTCTCGTGCCCATCCTGGAAGGTCGTCGCTCCTGGTGTGTAGTACATCGCCCGCTCGACGATGATGCCGGCGCCGCCCTGCGTCTCGAGCACCGCCGACACGTCGGAGGCCGCGAGCTGTTTCTGCGCGCTGTCACCGAACACTTCGTGGTCGACCCAGATGTTCATCCGCGACCGCGGCGCCATGGTGTAGGACTTCTCGAGCGGCGGTCCGACGGGCCGCAGGTAGCGCACGTCGACGGTGACGGCGGTCGCCGAGGGGTTCTGCAGCAGGTAGAAGAGGTCGAAGCCGCTGTGCGTGGCTCCTTCGGCCAGATACCAGCGAGGCGCCGGCCCGGCGACGCTGGTCTCGGCGTGCGACCCGTAGACGCGTCCCTGCGCGTCGCGCCACGACACGGTGCGGTCGACCGCCAGCGGCGCATTCGACGTGACGACCGAGGCGAACTCACGGCCGGCGAGCCCGTCGACGGTCGAGGCGCGGATCGTCCGGCTGGCAAGCGCCGGCACGACGAGCCCCCGGGGTATCACGGTGCCGTCGGCACGCAGGAAATCGACGTTGACGCTGGCGGCCGTCCCGCCCGGGTTGGCGAGCACCAGTTCGGTCTCGAAGAAGCTGCTCGCCACGCCTTCGGCCAGGTACCGGGTGAAGGTGGTCGGCGCCTGCGAATCGATGTCGAACGTCGCAGTCACGGTGAGCGCTGCGGCCAGCGTCACGGTGCAGGAACCGACGCCCGAGCACCCTCCGCCACTCCAGCCGGCGAAGCGGCTGCCGGAGCTGGCCGTCGCGGCAAGCGTGACGCTGGTTCCCGTCGCGACCGACGTCGTGCAGGTGGCACCGCACGCGATGCCGCCAGGCGAGCTCGTCACCGTTCCAGTGCCCGCGCCGCTGCGCGACACCGTCAAGGTCACCGGCGCTCCGCCTCCGCCATTGTCGAGAGTCGCCGACCAGTACGTGAGCAACTGCCGAAGCGCCTGCGGCGCATTGGTGGGAGCCCCGCGCTGCATCTGATCCTTCGTGTTCACCCCGTGACACGAGCCGCAGACGCGCACCTCGCCGGGCTGCATCGTGATCCAGTAGCGCTCGCGCACGACGGGCGTGCCGGCCGCATCGGTGAGCTGCCACGACAACGCCCGACGTGCAGGCACGAAGGCCGCGACCGATCCGTCAGCGGCAATCGCGACACTCCCTGGCGGTGCCCCGGGCAGTTCCGGGTTGCGGGCCCGTGCGTCGTGGAGGAACTGGCCCAGCACTCGCCGACCGGCTCGCGGATTCGTCGTCCCGCCGATGCCGCGGATCTGATCGGCCTGCACGATTTGCAGGAACGAGACGTCGTAGATCTTCCCCGCCGCACCGACACTCTGGACCCCGCCACCCGCCACCCGCAGATTGAACGGCTGCTGCTTGTCGCTCCGGTCGCGCGTCGTCACGTCGTGACTGACGATCAGCGCGAGGTCGTTGGCGCGGAGGTACGCCTGCAGGCGCGAGAGCACCACGCCCTGTTCGGTCAGGACCTGCTGCTCTCGTGGCGGCAGCGGCGCCTCGCGGCGCGCCGGGCGTGGACGGGGGCGCACCTCCACAGGATCCAGTTCCCACAACGGCCCGCTGTAGGTGACCATCGTGTCCGGGTTCCAGTAGCTGATCGATTTGCTGATTCCTGCCGTGAGCCGCACGTCTGGCACGTGCACGCCGTTGACCTGCTTGAGCAGCGTCAATCGGAAGTCGTAGCGCGAACCGGGATTCGCCGTGGTGCCTGTGTTGGCGTCGCGTCGTGTCTCCGGCGTGTGCACCGCGGCAATCCGGCCGTCCGACAGCGGCAACGGATTCCGGTACAGCCCCGAGTGGCTCGCTGACGGCGTGTCGGTATAGGAGCTCGTGTCTCGGTGCGTCACGTACGTGATCGCCATCTGATCCGGATTCAGCGTCGGCGGCGCCGACGTGCTGATGATCTGGCCGCTGGCGTGCGTCGAGAACTCCGGCGCATCGATGCCGAAGTACGTGCCGGGCACGGCTGCCGATTCACGAATCTGGATGAAGCCGTTGATCGTGTTGGGATTGACGCGTGGCGACTGCGAGTGGTGGTACGTCAGATTGGGATCGTCGGTGAGGCTGACGTCGAAGTAGCCGAGGAACTCGTGTCGGCCGACGTGGTTCAGCGTCTCTTCCTCGGTGCCGTCCTCGTTGATCATCCACGGGAAGAAGTCGTTGAAGCTGTGGCCGGCCAGGTTGGTGCCGGCGCGCAGGGCGGTGCGACTGGCGCGCGGTTCCGGGAACACCTCGGTGCGCGACCACGATCGCGCCGCCGCCGCGGATTCGTCGGCGTAGTTGAACGTCCCGTACGCACCGTACTGCGTGCCGGAACCGGCATCGGCATCGGCCTGCTGGTCACGCTGAAGGTGGTCCCACCGCACGTAGACCAGCCGGCCGAAGCTGTCGACCTGCGGCGAAAATGATCCCGACGGCGAGTGCTGCACGAGAAACAGGTCGCCGGTGGCCGGTGCCAGGCTCCAGATCCCGCTGACGACGGGCGCCTCTTCGTATTCGTCCAGTTGCGGATACAGGTGCGGCTCGCCGCCACGGGGCCGATCCGACGTGAACAGGATGCGGTCGTCGGTGCCGTACGTCGGGCTGACGTTGTTGTACGCCTCCGGCTGGTTGGGCACCTTGGTGATGACGGGGGTCTCGCCTGGTCCGAGGCCCGTGATTTCGAACAGCTGCCAGCGCCACGTCTTGTACTGGTAGCGCGTCTCGGTGCCGCCGATGACCATCGAGAAGACGGCCTTGTTCCCGCTCCAGTGGACGCTCGGCTCACG
>DATJTM010000674.1:0-17543 GCA_035503395.1 Luteitalea sp. | reverse complement strand
GCTGGGCTTCGCAGGTGTCGCCTGGGCGCTGCTCGGCTACTCGCTGGCCTTCGCGCCGGGCACGGCCCTGGTGGGCGGCCTTGGGTACGGGCTGCTCAAGGGCGTCACGCTGGACCCGCAGGGCACGATTCCCCATGTGCTGTTCATGGCGTTCCAGGGCACCTTTGCCGTCATCACGGCGGCGCTGATTTCGGGCGCGATCGTCGAGCGCATGCGCTTTGGCGCCTACCTCGCGTTCATCACCCTCTGGGTGCTGACGGTATACGCCCCGGTCGCCCACTGGGTGTGGGGCGGCGGCTGGCTGGCGACGATGGGCGCGCTGGACTTCGCAGGCGGCACGGTCGTCCACGTGAATGCCGCGGCGGCTGCGGCCGTGGCGGCGATCGTCGTCGGTCCGCGTCATGACCACGGTCGCCAGGCCGTCCTGCCGCACAACGTTCCGTTCGTGCTGCTCGGTGCCGGCCTCCTCTGGTTCGGCTGGTTCGGCTTCAACGCCGGCAGCGCGCTCTCGGCCAACGGCATCGCCGGCCTCGCCTTCGCCAACACGATGCTCGCCCCGATGGCCACGCTGGTCGTCTGGACGCTCCTCGACCTGACTCGCACCAAGCACGTCACCGCAGTCGGCGCGGCGACCGCGATCGTCGTCGGCCTGGTGGCGATCACGCCGGCGGCCGGGTACATCAGCCCGACGTCGTCGCTGCTCCTGGGTGGCCTGGCGGCGTTCCCGAGCTACTTCGCGATCATGTTCCGCGCCCGCACGCGGCTCGACGACTCGCTGGACGTCGTCGCGGCCCACGGCGTTGGCGGGACGGTGGGCGCGCTGTTGACGGGCGTGTTCGCCGATGTCGCGTGGAGCGGCGCGGCCAACGGCCTGGTGGGCGGCAACGCCGGCCAGATCGGCATCCAGGCGGCCGGCATCGGCGCGGCGCTGGTCTACAGCATGGTCATGACGTTCGTCCTGCTGAAGGTCATCGGCCTGGTCGTGCCGCTGCGGGCGACGACGCGTGACGAGGCGCTCGGTCTCGACGTGTCCGACCACGGTGAAGAGGCGTACGCCGAGGGCGATGGCGCCATCCTGATCGGACCGGAACTCGCCTCCTCGCTGGTGGCAGCACCGGCGCCGGCGACGGTCCAGGGAGGCCGCGCATGAAACTCGTGGTGGCGATTGTCCGTCCGGACCGGTTGAACCCGGTGCTCGAAGCGTTGTTCAAGGCGCAGGTGAAGGGCGTCACCATCAGCCGCGTGCAGGGCCACGGCGGCGAGACCGAACACGTCGAGAACTACCGCGGCACGACGGTGAAGATGGCGCTGGCCGAGAAGGTCCGCATCGAGATCGGCGTCAGCAACAGCTTCGTCGAGACGACCATCGACGCGATCAGTGGCGCGGCCCGCACGGGCGAGGTGGGCGACGGCAAGATCTTCGTCCTGCCCGTCGAGCGCGTCGTCCGCATCCGCAGCGGCGAGACCGACGAAAGTGCGGTCACGCCAGTCGCGACGGTGGCGAAGTAGGAGAACAGGAACGCGAAGGTAGGGCCCGTTGTCTCAACGCGGCCCGGTGTGGGCCGGGCTGGGACAGCCGGCCCTACCTGTTTTTCGTGGGCGGGGCGGCCATGTACTCGACACTCCCGCATTCCGCATTCCGCATTTCTGGAATGGTCAGTCTCTGATTACTGGACTCACCATTCGCTGTACGGTGTGCCCTTCATCGAGATCTTCTCGGACCCGCTCTTGACGTTGTACACACCGGGCTCGGCGGTCGGATTGCTCGCGTCGGGCTCGGCCGGCACTTCCTGCCAGGTGCTCGACGACTGCGTGAAGGGATCGTCGGGCAGGGCTCGCAGGTAGCCATCGGTGACGAGCGTCGACAGCGACGAGGGGTACTTGTTCTTGTCGGCGTAGTACTGGTCGATGGCGTCGCGCATCCGGAACAGGTCCTCGGCCAGCACGGCTTCCTGCGCCAGCGTGACCGAGTTGCGATAGCTCGCCATCGCCATGCCCGCGAGCACGACGATCAGGGCCATCACGACCATCAGTTCGAGCAGGGTAAACCCTCGCCGGCCTCTCATCTCACCACTCACTGTACGGCGTCCCATCCAGTCCGGTCCCGCCGGCCTTCGAATACACGTCGAACACGTTCTGCCCACCCCACGACGTGGAGTCGGGCTTGTCCTGGTAGGAACGCATCCCCCACTCGGCCTCGCCGGTCAGCGGATCCTTCGGGATGCGCCGCAGGAAGCGCATCTTGGTCTGCGTGGCATCGCCGGCCCTGGTGACGCCTTCGACGAGCGTCTCGAGTTCCGGCGGATAGCCCATGTCGTCCGGCTCGATCTCGAGGTTCGAAAGCTGCTGCAGGTCGGCGGCGTCCTTGTACCGGTCGATGGCCGTGCGCATCTCGCGGAGCGCGCGCCGCAGTTCCACTTCTTTCTGCCGCTGGATCCCGACCTTGCTAAGGGGCAGGATCGCCGTGGCCAGGATCAGGACGATGGCGGCCACCACGATCAACTCGACGAACGTGTACCCACGAGACCCACCCGCCTGCAGCCGTCGGGTAAGTCGCGCGAGGGTCATCGTACGGTCACATTGGCCGGCTGCAGTTGCAGGTTGATCGCGCCCTGCTCGGGGTTGGCGGCGACACCGGCTGGCGTAATCGCCGACTGACCGGTCGCGATCGCCTCGAACACGAGCGTCGCGACGAGGCCGGTGCCGGTGGCGCCAACCTGATCGCCCGGCCGCAGCATCGTGATGTCGACGCGCCCTGCCCCCGGATCGATCTGCTGCGTGAAGGTCGGCGTCACGCCGCCCTGCGCGAGGAACGTGCCCGGCTGGACCGCGCGCACGCGCAGCACCGACGGGTTGTACGTCACCGACACACTCAGTGTCGACATCCGCTGCGCGTCGTTGACGGTGATCGGCACCGTGTACGGGCCGCCACCGACCGCGAACTGCGGTCCAGGCGAGGTCACGGAAAGCCGCGCGGCTGCCGCGGGACCTGCCTGCTGTCCTTGCTGTGCCGCCTGGGCCGCGGCCTGATCGTTCGGCGCTTCGCCGGGCGGCGGCGGCGTGGCTGGCACCGGCACTGGCGGCGCGTTGGCCGGCGGCAGCACCGACGGCTGCGTGGTGACGGCGCCGGTCGATGGCGGCTGCACCGGCATCGTCGCGACCGGCTGCGGCGCACCCGGCACCGGAATCACGGCGGCCGGATCGACCGGCGGTGCCGTCCCCGGCGCCGCCGCCGCCGGCGCGGCATTCGGGTCGGTTGCGATCAGCGGTGGCGCCCCGGTCAATCCGAGGTTCTGCTGGCTGCCGATGTAGATCGGGTCCAGGTTCTCCTGGGTGATCTCCGAGGTCCGCACGAGTCGCGGCGTCATCAGGAAGACGATGTCGGTCTGCGAGATCGTGTCGTTGGTGCTGCCGAACAGGCGTCCGAGCAGCGGCGTGCGCAGAAGCCCGGGGAATCCCGTCAGCGATCGGCGCTGGTCCTCACGCAGCAACCCGGCGAGCATCAGCGACTCCCCTTCCCGCATGCGGATGAACGACGCCGCGCGCCGGGTGCCGAAGGTCGGCAGGCTCTGGCCGGCGATGTCGATGCTGGCGCCGAGCGTGCTGCTCTCGACCTCGAGTTCGGTGACGATCTCGCCTTCGAGCGTGACGCGCGGGTTGTTGAATTTCAGCTTGATGCCGACGGTGCGGTAGTTGAACTGGTTGATCGGAATCGTCGTCAACCCGCCGCCGCCGATGCCGCCGAACGTGGTGCTCGGCACCGGGATCTCGTCGCCGAGATCGAGCGTCGACACCTTGCCTTCCATGAAACGCAGCTGCGGCTTGGCGATGATCTTGTTGCTGCCGTCACTCGCCAGGAAGTTGACGACCGCCTGCGGCACGGTCAGGTAGAAGTCGGCGGTACTGATGCCGCGCGTGATCGTGTTCAGGTTGAACGGCGCCGTCGTCGTGCCTCCCTCACCCGAACCGGGCGGGGCTTCCGGCGAGAAGATGCTGCCCACCGAATACTGCGACAGGTTGAGGCCGATCTGCTTGGCGCGGGCGCGATTGACCTCGATGACCTGCAGGTCGACGACGAGTTCGGCGCGCGGCTTGTCGTTGTTGCGGATCACCTGATCGATGATGTTCATCACGCGATCGGAGGCCCGCACCGTCAGGCTGTTCTGTGTCTTGTTGGCGAGCACGCGCGGCTGCACCGGCAGTCCGGGCAGCTGCAGGATCTGCTGCACCGTCTGCACCAGTTCGGCCGAGTCGGCGTGCGACAGGTAGAACGTCCGGATCACCTGCTCCTCGTACGCAGCGCGCTTGGGCGGCGTGTCGGGGATGACCAGGATGGTCCGCGGGTTCATCACCTTGTAGAACAGGCCCGCCGCCGTCATCACCTGCGTGAGGCCCTCTTCCAACGACAACCCGGTGAGGTCGACGCTGATCTTCGCGTCGCGAAACGTCGACTCGAATTGCACATTGATGCCGGTCGCCTTGCCGAGGAACGTCAGCGCGTCCTTGGCGCTGGTGTCCGGGAACCGCATTTCCAGCGGGTCGCGCGACGCCGGATTGAGCAGGGGCGGCGCCGTGCGCTGGCGGGCCGTCTCGCGCATCGCCTCGATCGCCGGGCGAGGCCGCGCCGCTTCGGCGCGCTCGCGGAGTTCCTTGTCGATCTCGGCCGCCCGCAGCATCGACGTGCGATTGGCGGGGTCGTACTCATAGACCTTGCGGTAGGCCTGGACCGCCGTCTCGAGGTCACCCTGCTCGTCGGCTTTGCGGGCCCGTTCCAGGTGGAACAGCGACGCCGACAGACTCGCCCGTTCGAGGGCGATCTTGTACTCGGGCCGATCCGGGTTCTCCTGCAGGGCCTGCCGGTACGCCGCGACGGCGGCATCCCAGTCCCCCATCGTGCCGGCCTGCTGTCCGCGACGGAACGCCCCCGACGTGGCACATCCCATCGCCATCGCGCACAGCACGGCTACCAGCGCCGTCGTGGTCGCCCACCTGAAGATCTGCATCCGCTCTCGAATCCGTGTCCGCTCGTGCACGCTCAACCCGTCAGACGGACGGTCTGTCGACCGCGTCCGTCCGCGTACTCGATTTGCAGCGACTCTTCCCCGATGGACACGATCCGCCAGCGTCCATCGACAATCTCACCTGCGCGGCCATAGTAGACGTTCTTCCCATCGCTCAGGACCGCCACTTTGCCCACATCCTGGCGCGACACCACGCCGATGAACTTCACCACGATCGGTGGTGGACCGACCGGCTGGGGCGGCAACGGCGGCGGGGCCGGCACGGACGCGGTTGGCGGCTGCGTTGTCGTCTGGTTACCAGACGGCTGATCAGGCCCGACGGCCGCCGGCCCCGACCGGAATGGATCGCGGCCGCCCTCCTCGGGCGCCGGCCGGTCCTCGTCCAGGCGGGTCAGGCCCACCCCGCGCGCCAACACTTCGTCGATGTTCGCGGTCGGCCCCGCGGCTTTGGACGCCGGTCCGGTCGGCGGACGACGTGGCGTCCCCGTCGAGGCGCCGGACGGCCTGGCACTCCCGCCGAACTGCCACCAACTCACAATCAGCAGCAACCCGAGCAAGCCGCCCAGGACGAGCCGTTGCTGACGTGGGTCACGGGCCATCGGGCGCCTTGAAGTACGTCGACAGCAACAGCGCCGCCTCGAGCGGGTCGTTGGTCTCGCTGCCGCGCGCCACCGTCAAATCGCGAATCACGACGAAGTCCTCGCCGGTCTCGAGCCGGTAGATGAACTGCCGCAGGGCGCGGTAGTCGCCGTACACGCTCATCTCGAGCGTCGCCCGCGTCAGCACCTGGCCTTTCTCCGGTGGGTCCTGTCCGAAGCGACGCGCGTCGTACGACAGGTTCACGTCGCGCGCCAGTTGCGCGAGCCGGACGAACGTCATCTGCCGCGACGCCGGCTGATTGACCGGCAGGATCTCGCTGTAGAAGCGCTGGAGATCGCCCACGGCCTTGACGCTGCCGGCCGACGTCTGGCGCGCCGTGTTCAATTCACGCGCGGCGCGCTGCGCTACCGACGACGCCGCTGCCGCGCGCGCGGCGAGCGTCTGCACGCGCACTCGCAAGGGGCCGAACACGGCAATCAGGCCGACGACGTTGAGCACCGTCAGCAGGGTGAGCACGGAGAACAGCAGCCGTCGGTCGGCGATGAGGCGTGCGGTCGGCACCATCGCTAGTTCTCCCCCGCCCGCGATCGGTCGGCCGTCGGCGCCGCCGCGGCATCGTCGGCCTCGTCCTCGACCGGCAGGCGTGTACCCGGCCCGAGGTAGCGGCCCCGGCAGACGACGTTGAAGGAGCCGTCCTCCTGCGTCTGCTCTTCCACCGATCGCAGGTCGACGAAAGCGCCAGCTGCCTCGAGGCGGTCCATGAACGCGCCCACAGGCTCCACGCGCTTCGCATTGACCAGCAGTTGCACGGTCAACACATCGTTCTGCACGCTCGGCGTGACCGACAGCAACTGGACCTCCGACGGCATCGTTCGCTCGAGGACGTTGAACAAGGCCGTCCAGGAGAAGGTGCGCGCATCGATCACCTGATTGGCTTCGCGTGTCGCCAGGACGGTGGAATTGAGCAGCTGCGGGTCGAGCCGGCCACGCACGCGCGTCGCCTCGCGCCGCAGTTCGTTGGCGCGCGACTCGTCGCGGGCGATCCGTCCGGCCAGATCGCGCTGCTGCGCCGTCAGCGACAGGAGCTGCCAGGCGGTGAACAGCGTGATCGCCGCCAGGACCGCCGTCACGACGGCGAGGCCGACCTGCACGGCGCGTTCGTTGTAGAACGGCCTCGTCGACAGGTTGCCGCGCAGCATCAGGCGCCGACCTCCCGCAACAGAAGGCCGGTCGCCGCTGCAATCTGACCGACGACGGCGTCCGACGCGCCGACGCGATCGCTGAAGGTCGCGACGCTGGCGAGGTCGAGCGCCGCCACCGGCTGGTCGAGGCGTGCCTGCAGTTCGCGGGCCAGCCCGTCGCGATCCTCGACGTCCGGACTGGCGACCAACAGCGCCTGCCCGAACCCCGTCCCGTTCAAGCGATCCTCATAGAACATCCGCGTCTGGTGCACCACGTCGGGGACCATCTCGGTGGCATCGGCCGGCCGGGTCCGGAAGAAGATCATCTCGTCGTCGCGCACGACTGCCACCGACGCATACGCGGGCGTCGCATGGACGACGAGCGTGTCGCCCGTCCGCGTCACGCCACCCCGCATCGCGAGATTCACCACGTTGAACGTCGCGAGATCGACGGTGCCGGCATGCAGCCCCGCGGCGGCGCAAAGGCCTTCGTACTCCTGCACCACGTCGCGCCGCATCGCCGCGACGACGATCGTCGTGCCGGTGCCACGCATCGGCCCGCGCGACCACGCGAGCTGTGCCTCGTCGGCGGGAAACGGCACCGTCTTTCGCAGTTGCAGGCGAATGAGTTGCTCGAGGTCACGCGGGCTGGCCGGGATCTGCTCGAACGGCAGCAACGACACCTTGGCCGCGGTGTCGGGGATGGCCAGGGCCACGCGGCGATGCCGTCCTCCCACCTGCTCCACGGCACGGCGCATCGCGCTGACGATGGCGTCGCGCTGATGCACGTTGTGGGCGGTGAGCGACGGCACGAGCGCGCCGGACGGCAGCGGGGCCGACGCGAAGCCACGCACGACGGGCGACGCGGCGCCCGCCTCGACGAGCACCGCGGTCACGCGATGCGTATCGATCTGGAGGCCGAGCGTCGGCGGCGGAGTCTGGAGCCAGGCAGGCAGCGGCGACATGTCAGTCGACGAAGGTGACCTTGTTGATCTCGCGCAGCGTGGTCTCGCCCGAGAGCACGCGCGACACGGCCGACTCGCGCAGGAACCGCATTCCTTCGTCGCGCACGGCGCGCTTGATTTCGGAGTTGGGTCGACGCGCGAGAATCATGTCACGGATGGTATCGGTGAGGTCGAGCAGTTCGCAGATCGCCATGCGGCCGCGATAGCCCGATCCGTTGCATTCGAGGCACCCGGCCCCCTCATAGAACGTCTGCGTGTGGGCCAGCCCCGGGTCCATCGCGGCTTCCCGCAACTGCGCCTCGGTCACCGACGTCGGCCGTTTGCAGTCGTCGCAGATCTTGCGCACGAGGCGCTGCGCCAGCACGCAGTTGAGCGCCGACACGAACTGATAGGCCTCGACGCCCATGTTGAGGAAGCGGCCGAGCACGTCGAGCACGTTGTTGGCGTGCACGGTCGTGAACACGAGGTGACCGGTGAGCGCCGAGTTGATGGCGATCTGCGCGGTCTCGGCGTCGCGGATCTCACCGACCATGATCTTGTCGGGATCGTGACGCAGGATGCTGCGCAGCCCGCGGGCGAAGGTCAGCCCCTTCTTCTCGTTGATCGGAATCTGCACGATCCCCTTCAACTGGTATTCCACCGGGTCCTCGATGGTGACGATCTTGTCCTCGATCGACTTGATCTCGGAGAGCGCCGCGTACAACGTCGTCGTCTTGCCGGAACCCGTCGGCCCGGTCACCAACACCATTCCGTACGGCTCGCGGATGTACTTGCGGAAGCGGCGCAGTTCCTCCTGCGGGAAGCCGAGGATGTCGAGCCGCAGTTCGCGGAACTGCTCGCTGATCGATTCCTTGTCGAGGATACGGATGACGGCGTCCTCGCCGTGCGCGCTCGGCAACACCGAGACACGGAAGTCGATCGTCTTGCCGCGCATGCGCAGCTTGAAGCGGCCGTCCTGCGGCACCCGCTTCTCGGCGATGTCGAGCTCCGCCATCACCTTGATGCGCGAGATGATCGGTCCGGCGAACCGCTTGTCGATCGGCCGCATCGCCGCCTGCAGTACGCCGTCGATCCGGTACTTGACCACCACCGCATCGTCCTGCGTCTCGATGTGGATGTCGCTGGCCCGCCGCTGCAGCGCCGCGAACACCGTCGAGTCGATCAGCTTGATGATCGGACTGATGTCGCTGGTCAGCTTCTCGACCGACAGCGATTCCTCGCCAGTGTCGTCTTCCTTGAGCAACTGCAGCTGGAAGCTCTCGGTCGCGTCCTCGAGCACCCGCTGGCTGCTCTCGGACTTCTTGAGCATCGACTGGATCGCCGAAGCCGGGCCAACGGTGACCTTCAGGCGCGTGCCGAGCAGCTGCGACAGCTCGTCGATCATCATCAGGTCGGTGGGGTCCGACACCACGATGACCAGCACGTCGCCTTCGCGGCGATGCGGCACGAAGCCGTAGCGCAGCATGACGTCGGCCGGAATCGACCGGAAGAGATCGTTGTCGAGATGGAACGTGTCCATGTCGACGAACTCGAGGCGATAGCGGGCGGCGAGGCGGCGGGCCTCCTCGCGCTCCTGCGACGGGGTGGCCGGGCGCGGCCCATCCGGCGACGGCAGTTCCGGCATCGGCGGCAGATCGGTACTCACGGGCGGATGGTCTCCACGAGCGCGAACTTCAACTCAGCGCCGACGACAACTGGAATACCGGCAGGTAGAGGGCGATCAACAGCGCCGCGATCACGATGCCCATCACGACCAGCAGGATGGGTTCGATCAGCAGCAGGAATCGACCGAGCTTGGTTTCGATGTCCTCGTCGTAGAAGTCGGCAATCGCGTTCAGCATGTCCTGCAACGCGCCGGTGGCCTCCCCGACTTCCACCATCTTGACTGAGACGTCGGGGAACTCGCCCTTGGCCTGCATCGCCGTCGACAGCGGCTGGCCTTCCTTCACCTGCCGCGTGATGTCGTGCATCTGCGCGGCAATGTGGCGGTTGGACACCGACCGGCTGGCCACCTCGAGCGCCGTCACCAACGGAATGCCGCCGCCCAGCAACGTGGCCAGCGTCCGACTGAGCTGCGACGTCGCGAACTGCCGCGCGATGCCGCCCAGCCCGGGCAACCGCAGAATCAGGTAGTCAGCGCGCTGTCTGTACGCCGGCTTCTTCAACAGCCAGCGGCCGCCGAACACCACGCCGGCGAGCGCCGCGAGCAGCAGGACGATCTGACTGCGGACGGCGTCCGAGAGGGCCACGATCACCTGCGTCGCCATCGGCAGGTCGGCATTGAAGCCCTTGTAGAACTCGCTGAACTCGGGCACCACGCGGACGACGATGATGACGACGACGGCGACCGACAGGAGCGTGAGGACGGCCGGATACACGAGCGCCGAGATCACCTTGCGGCGGACCGCGCTCAGCACCTGCACGTACGACACGTAACGGCGCAGCACCTGCTCGAGGCTGCCGCTGCGTTCGCCAGCCATCAGCGACGCGGTGTAAATCGGCGTCACGTGGCGAGGGTGTGCCTCGAACGCCTCCGACAGCGCCGTCCCCGACCGCACCTTGTCGTAGACATCGTCCAGGACGCCCTTAAAGACCGGGTTGGGGACGTTGCGGCGCAGGATCTCGAGCGACTGCACGAGCGGCATGCCGGCCTTGAGCAGCGTGGCGAGTTCCTGATTGAAGACCAGGAACTCGTGCAGCTTGATGCGGCCGGCGCGCGACAGGCGCAGCCGCTTCAGGCCGCTGCCGGCAGACTTCACGTCGAGGACGAAGAGCCCCTTGTCCTCGAGCTCGCGCCGCAGCGCGGCCTCACTGTCGGCGACGTAGGTCCCCTCGGTCACCTGGCCCGTGGCGGTCGCGAGGCGGCAGCGGAACTCCATCGGTCAGGAGACGCCGGCCAGCCGCAGCACCTGGCGGACGTAGTTCTGCGTCTCGCGGAACGGCGGCACGCCGCCGAACCGGTGGACGGCGCCAGCGCCGGCGTTGTACGCGGCCACGGCGAGGCGCGTGTCGAAGCGATCGAGCAACTTGCGCAGGTGGCGCACGCCGCCCTCGATGTTGGCGACCGGGTCGTATGGATCGGCGACCTCGAGCTCACGGGCCGTCGCCGGCATCAGCTGCATGAGCCCCATCGCGCCCTTGCGCGACCGCGCGTTGGCGCGATAGCGCGATTCGACGGTGATCACCGCGTGCACCAGGCGGGGGTCGACGCGATGACGCTGCGCCGCCTGCTCGATGATCGGCACGTACACCTGCTGGTCGGCGCCAGCCAACGTCGCCAGCGACGGAACCGCGGCGACAGTCGTCGCCGCGTCGACGGGCGCCTCGAGTTCGGGTTCGGGATACGGCACTTCGTCCGGCGCGACCGACTTGATCAGGGTGACCGCGCATTCCAGTTCGCCGCCGCCGCGCAGGGCGAGCGTTGCCGTCTCGCCGTCGACGCGGACGCTCCGGACCGACATGGTCCGGCCTGTCGTCAGCGTCACCAGCTCGGCCGAGGCAAGGCCGGGCAGGCACGCGCCGAAAGCGCACGCCAACAAGACAGCGAATGGACGGAGAAGCACGGGCAAGCAGTGTACCAAGTCGTGAGACGGATCGCGGACGCCGCCGGTTGGGTGAAAACGCCGGCGTCCCTCCCATTGCCCGCCCGGGCGAGCCGGGACGGCAGGACGCCGTCCCGTGTCATCGGCGGTGACGACCGCCGCCGCTACTTGGGCTCTACGAAGGCGTGGAAGACCCGGATGCCGAGCTCGCGCGGATCCGACGATTTGGCCGCGGGCGTCTGCGCCGGCACGAACGACTGGTTCACCTCGATGGCCACGTCGACGCTCTCCGCGTCACCGAACTGCGCGGCGGTGACGGCGATGCGGCGGATCACCTCTTCATTGCTGGTGAGCGCGTAGGTGTCGAGCACCTGGTCGCCGATCTTCACGGTGACCGTCTGCCCCGGCACCAGATCGGGCCGGCCGTCGAAGTGCAGATAGAAGATGGCGTCGCGGCGCGGATTGCGGAGGCCCAGCGTGCCGACCTTCTTGGTCCACTGCCACTCGACCTGGGCGTTCTCGGCCGCCACCTCGGCGTTGTGCCAGCCGTCCTTGAACTGGATGAAGACATTGTCGGACGCCGGCAGGAGTTCGAGCGTGCCGGCCTTGTAGGCGCGCTGCCCGTCGTTCTCGCCGCCAAGCGGCAGCCGGGCGCCCGTGTCCGGGTCGTACAGGCCGATGCGGATCGTCGCCTGGCCCATGTACGGGTACTGCGGGACGAACATGGTCCGGGTGTACTCGACCCGCTGGCCCGGCTTCCAGTCCTTGGTCGACGTGACCGGGTAGTGGTCGTCGGTCCACATCAGCTGGTCGTCGGAATCCAGGAAGTGGACGAGGACGCGATATTCCTTCTCGAAGGCCGGCGCGTTGGCCGCCACCACGAACCGGTAGGTCAGGTCGAGGGGGCTGCCGAGCGGAGCGCGTGCGCGGCTGGACGAGAAGGTCGCGGTCGCGACGGGCGGCTGCGTATCTTCCTTCTTCTTGCAGCCGGCAACGGCGGACAGGGCCATGGCCACGGCCAGACAGGCGGCGAGCGGTTTCACGCCAGTACGACTCCTCTTCTGGATGGGTACACGGGAGCGACGCGCCCCCGCCGAACACCAAAGGGTAAACCGTTGCGGGGGCTGGAGCAACATGCTAGAGTCCGCTCGATTTCATGGGTGACGCACTCGGTCTCATCGAAACTCGTGGCCTCATCGGCGCCATCGAAGCCGCCGATGCCATGGTCAAGGCGGCCAACGTCCAATTGATCGCCAAGGAGTACATCGGGGCCGGCTTCGTGACGGTCATGGCGCGCGGCGACGTGGGCGCCATCAAGGCCGCGACCGACGCCGGGGCCGCCGCGGCCCGGCGCGTCGGGGAACTGATTTCAGTCCACGTGATTCCCCGGCCGCACGCCGAAGTCGAGCGCATCCTTCCCAAGCCGGCGCCGGCCGCTCCTCCGGCCGCCAAGTAAGGCTCCGAGGCCCCGGCGGCTGTCGCCCGCCCGCTCCACATGGCCGACGCTCCCGCTGCCACGCCGCCGACTGACCGCGACCTCGCGTCGATCGCCGAGGCCCGCACGCTTGCGCGCGCCGCCCGCGCCGCGCAGGCCCTGATCGCCGAACTCCCCCAGGAACGCATCGACGCCATCGTCGACGCGATGGCCGCCGCCGTCCGTCCGCACGTCGAGGCGCTGGCCCAGATGGCGCGCGACGAGACGGGATTCGGCGTCTACGCCGACAAGGTCGCCAAGAACCGCTTCGCCGCCGAGCGGGTCCACGAATTCATCCGGCCGATGCGGACGGTCGGTGTGCTGCGCCGCGACGAGGCCCGCAAGATCATCGAGATCGCCGAGCCCTTCGGGCCGGTCGCGGCGATCGTGCCGTCGACCAATCCGACCTCGACGGCGATCTACAAGATCCTGATCTCGCTCAAGGCGCGCTGCGCGGTCGTCCTGAGTCCACATCCCTCCGCCGCGAAGTGCATCAGCCGGACAGCGGAGATCATGGCGACGGCGGCGGCCCAGGCGGGCGCCCCCGCCGGCAGTATCGGCTGGATGTCGACGGTGACGCTCGAAGGCACCCAGGAGCTGATGAAGCAACGCGAGATCGCGGTGATTCTCGCGACGGGGGGCCTCGGGCTGGTGCGGGCCGCCTATTCGGCCGGCAAGCCGGCGTACGGGGTCGGGCCGGGCAACGCGCCGTGCTACGTCCACACCAGCGCCGACGTGCCCAAGGCCGCCAGCGACATCCTGCTGGGCAAGACGTTCGACAACGGCCTGCTCTGCTCGTCGCCGAACTCGATCGTCGCCGACAAGGCGATCGACGGCGCGCTCAAGGCGGCGTTGACGGCCGGAGGCGGTCACTTCCTGCCACCGGCCGATGCCGCGAAGCTGGCCGCGGTGCTGGTCACGCCGCAGCGTCTGCCCAACCCGAAACTGGTCGGCAAGCCCGCCCTCGAGATCGCGCAGATCGTCGGCATCACGGTGCCACCGGGGACGCGCGCGCTGATTGCGGAACTGGACGGCGTTGGCCGTGACCATCCGCTCTCGATCGAGAAGCTCTGCCCCGTCCTCTCCTACTTCGTCGTCGACGACTGGAAGGCGGGCTGCGAGCGCTGCAAGCAGATCCTGAAGTACGGCGGCATGGGCCACACGATGTCGGTGCATGCCACCGACGACCAGGTAGTGCTCGAGTTCGGGCTGCACAAGCCGGCCTTCCGCATCGTGGTCAACACGCCCACCACGCACGGGTCGGTCGGCATGACGACCGGGCTCGATCCGGCGATGACGCTGGGCTGCGGGGGTTACGGCGGCAACATCACGTCGGACAACATCTCGCCGATGCACCTGCTGAACATCAAGCGGGTGGCGTACGAAGTGCGCCCGGCGCCACAACCCGCCGCGGGGCCGGGAGTGCCCGCGGCCGCGAGGACCTCCGTGGCCGACCCAGGTTCCAGCGCCCGCCCGGCCGTGCCGGAACGCGTCCGCACGCTCGACGCCGGCACGCTGTCGTCGCGCATCGACAGCTTCCTGGCCAGCCGGGGCATCACCCGCGACACGGTGGTGGCCGTGGGCGCTGGTCGGGGCGATGCGCCCAGCGTCGACGCCAGGGATCGCTCGCCGAGCGGTCCGGAGAGCGGACGCGCCGACGGTGCGTCGCTGCCCATCAGTGCGCCACCCGTCGCAGCGGCGCCAGCTCCCCCATCAGCACCGGCTCCGCCGCCGCCTCCGGCCGAGCTGGTGAACGCCGGTCCGCCCGTCGATTTCGTCTGTGAAGACGATGTGCGGCAGGCCCTGCGGACGAGCCGCCGCATCGCGCTGGCCGAACGCGCGATCGTGACCCCGGCCGCACGCGAGCTCGGCGACGCGCACGACGTCTTCGTCGACCCCTGAAATCTGTCGGACGGTCATACGTTTGTCTTGACCGTGACTCCCGCCGGATGCTACTTTCCGCGGGTCTCGCCGAAAGGTCGGATTTTCGATCCAAGGCGTTGGAGATTTCTTCCGGTTTTGTAACTAAACCGGAACCCAACTTCGTTCGCAGGTTTCGGCCTGCAGGGAACACCTGAACGGCTCGCCCGCTGACCTGGGGCGACCGACCACCCGCCGGCCGCGCACTCGCGTGTTTCCGGTCCGGCAGGGGAGCGCCCAGATGCGACGAACGTTCGGGCTGCCCGGAGCAGTCCTCCTCATTTCTGTGTCCGCGGCGTGCAGCCGCAACCCGGCCCCGCAGGTCGCGGTGACACCCCAGCCCGCTGCCGCGCCGACCGTGGCGCCGGTGCCGGCCACGCCAGCCGTCCCGGTCGATCCGGCCGCGACGTTGATCGCCGAGGCCGATCGGCTCTTCACGCTCGGTGAACGCGAGCTCTCGCTCGGACATCTCGAGCAGGCGCGCACCGCATTCGACAAGTCCCTCGACATCCTGCTGGACGCCCCCGACGGCGCCCGTGTCGATCCGAAGCTGCGGGCGCACTTCGATCGCCTGGTCGACCGGATTGCGGCCCACGAGACGCTCGCCCTCCAGAAGGGTGACGGCTTCACGGAGAAGCCCTCGGAGCCGGCGGCCATCGACCAGTTGCTCGAAGTGGCCACGTTCACCCCGCCGGCTCCGGCTGGCCGCGCCGTCGAGCAGGTCGTCCAGCTCGATCTGGCCCAGACGTCGCACGACGTGCCGATCCCGCTCAACGATCGGGTCCTCAAGTACGTCGAGCTGTTCCAGGGCCGGCTGCGCGACTTCCTGACCGGCGGGCTCCAGCGTGGCAGCAAGTACCTGCCGATGGTCCAGAGCGTGTTCCGCGCCGAAGGCGTGCCGCTCGACCTCGCGTACGTGCCCCTGATCGAGAGCGCGTTCAAGCCGACGGCGCTGTCGCGCGCCAGCGCCCGCGGGATGTGGCAGTTCATGCGGCCAACCGCCAACGATCACGGCCTCAAACAGGACTGGTACATCGACGAACGCGCCGATCCCGAGAAGGCCACCCGCGCCGCCGCCAAGTACTTCAAGACGTTGTACGGCATGTTCTCCGACTGGCACCTGGCGATGGCGTCGTACAACGGCGGCCCCGGCCGCGTGCAGCGCGCCGTCCGTGCCTCCGGCCTCGACGATTTCTGGGAACTGACCGCCAACGACCGGTACCTGCCGCGCGAGACGCGCGAGTACGTGCCGATGATTCTCGCCGCGGTGATCATCGCCAAGAACCCGTCGCAGTACGGCTTCGACGTCCCGCCGGTCGAATCGCTCGCCTACGACAAGGTGCGCGTCGGCTCCGCCGTCGACCTGCGCCGCGTCGCCGAGTGGACCGGCGCCTCGATCGACGAGATTCAGGCCCTCAACCCCGAGCTGCGTCGCTGGACCACGCCGCTGCGCTACGCCAACTACGAGGTGAAGGTGCCGCACGGCACCGGGCCGCAGCTGTCGGCGCGCCTGGCCGCGGCCGGTCCCTCGGACCTGTCGGCCCTGAAGTTCCACACGGTCCGGCGCCGTGAAACGCTGACGACGATTGCCCGCAAGCTGGGGGTGTCGCGTGGCGACCTGGCCGAAGCCAACGGCGTCTCGGAGCGCTCGTCGGTCCGCGCCGGCCAGCGCCTCCTGATTCCGCGGGCGCCGTCGGCCCCGCTGCTGGCGAGCGCGACGCGTCCGGCCGAACCGCAGCAGCCGCGCCAGGCCGAGGTCGTCACGGCCAGCCGCACCGTCGAGAGCGAAGGCGACGAGGACGTGCAGGTCACGACGCACCGCGTCAAGCGCGGCGAGACGCTGTACGGCATCGCCAACGCGTACGACGTCAGCGTCTCGAACCTGCGCACCTGGAACCGCATCAAGTCCAACCGCCTCGACATCGGCGACAAGCTGACCATCCGCACGTCGCGCAGCCAGAGCCGCTCGGCGCAGTAGCGCCGGGTATTCGCCAGGAATTTGGTGTAGCGGCCGGACTCTGTCCGGCCGTTTCGCTTTGGTTGACCGTCGGACAAGTCCGACGGCTACACCTTGGGGGATCACGCGACCGTGGCCGGTCAGCGTTCATGCCCTCTGCTGTCTTCCGTCCCAGTCCCCCCGGTTCCCGGTTCCCGTTTTCCGGATCCCGGCGCAGTATCCGCAATCCCGTAAGCGAACGCCATCGCACTTCCTGCGATGCGCGCGGCCGTCCCGCTCGGCTTTCCTCGCAGTTTCTCGCGATCGGCTGCTGTCCCGCTCCTTGCACTGCGTGACGCATGCTCGCGGCCACCTTCTCGGCGGCGCTCGTCGGCGTGTCGGCGGAACTCGTGCGCGTCGAAGCCGATGTCAGCTTCGGCCTTCCCGCCTTCACCATCGTCGGTTTGCCGGACGCCAGCGTCCGTGAGAGTCGCGATCGGGTGCGCAGCGCGATTCGCAGCAGCGGCCTCGACTTCCCGCCGCACCGCATCACGGTGAACCTCTCCCCCGCCGACTTGCGCAAGGCGGGGAGCAGTTTCGACCTGCCGATCGCCCTCGCCGTGCTGGCCGCCTCCGGGCAGCTGCGGCCCGAGTCGATGGCGCGCGCGGTGATCCTGGGCGAGCTTGCCCTCGACGGACGCGCCCTCGCGTGCCGCGGCGTGCTGCCGGCGACGCTCGCATCGAGGGCGGCGGATTCCACACTCGTCGTGGTGCCACGCGACAACGTGCCGGAGGCGCGCCTGGTGCCCGGCGTCGATGTGCGCGGCGCGACGACGCTGCGCGACGCCATCCGGGCGCTTCTGGAGCCCGACGTGGTGAGTCCCCCGCGGGCGCCGAGCGCCGG
>DATJTM010000673.1:0-6813 GCA_035503395.1 Luteitalea sp. | reverse complement strand
CGGCTGGCAGGGCTGTCTCCGGAGCGTAGCAGAGGTAGGGTGATTGTCCCAATCGCGGTCACCCACGCCGGTGCCGCTATGATGCCCAGCCATGCACTCGCTCTGGCTGGTGGCGATCGGCGGCGCCCTCGGCGCGGTCGCCAGGATGCTGCTCGCCGCCGCCATCCAGGCGGCCTGGCCGTCCCGCCTGCCGTGGGGGACGATCATCGTGAACCTGACCGGCTGCCTGGTCCTCGGTCTCCTCATCGGCACGATGGAGGCCCGCCCGCAACTCCCGTCCGCCTGGCGCACGTTCGGCGCGGTCGGCGTGCTGGGCGCCTTCACGACGTTCTCGACCTTCGAAGCCGAGACGCTGGGCCTGCTGCAGCGCGGCGACGCCATCGCCGCCCTCATCAACGTCCTGCTCAGCGTGACGGCCGGACTCGCCGCCGTGTGGGCCGGACAGGCCGTCGCGCGGCTGCTCTAGTCCGCCGTCGGTGTCGACGTCCACCCGCGGCGCCACGCTCCGACCGCCGTCGACATCGACTCGCGCGCCACGCGAGTGATCGCCGGACGGCTCACCAGCCCCAACCCGAACGGCACCGGCCGGCTCAGCGTGATCGATTCGCAGGTCACGACGACGCCGCCATCGACGGCCGTGAACCGCCAGGACGACTGCATGCGCCACAGGAAGCCGCGGCCCTCGTCGGGCGCCAGCCGGCGCTCGCGCGCGCTGCCCGGATCGTCGACCTCTTGAATCCGTGATGATTCACTGACGCTTTCGAGTCGGTCGGCGGTGGGCGGCGCGTGCCGCACGTGGTGCCACGTGTCGTAGGTGGCCGAGACGATCATCGATCGCGTCAGGCGCAGGTAGAGCTCGTGACCGGCCTCCGTGTGCGCCGTGACCTTCAGGGCCCGCACGTCGGGCGGCTGTGGATACGCCTCGGGATGACGGAGTCTATGCGCGACCTGCGCCAGTGTCACGCCGCGTAGCAGCACACTGCCCTGCCAGTGTTCGAGCGTGGCGCCGTCGACCTCGACGTCCAGCGAGCGACGCCCGACGACGAGTGCACCGCGCCTCAGTGCCGTCAGCGTGACCGTGCCCTGACGGTCATCGTCGGTCGCCCACGACGGGACGCCGCGTTGGCCGTCGGCGGTGCGGATCTTCGCGAGCGCCGCGCCGTAGCGTTGCCATCCCCGCACAGCCTCGGCAGATGGACCGGCGTCGGCCGCGGACGCGCGGGCGGCGCACAGAACCGCCGCGAGCGCCGTCATCGCGATCCGCTTCGACATGGTCGCGGCGCTGGCGCTGCCGACGAGGGCGCGCGGCGCAAAGACCCAGCGATCGGCCAGAACGAAGTTGACGGCCGCGCAGGCGGCAACGGCCAGGCACTGCGCTGCAAGCGGCGGCATCCGGCCGTCGAGAACGGCGACCATGCCCACGCCGATCGCCAGCGACGACGCGCCGACGCCCGCGTGGGCCCGGAGCAGCGTCTGCCACCAGGGGAGCAGGGCGGCGCGCTCACGCCATCCCCATCGGCGATGCCACGCGTGGTTGTGGACGATGGCCGCCTCGATGGCGACGAGCGTCGCCAGCACCGGCGCCAGGCCGAGTCCGAGCAGGCTGGCCGCCGTGCCCATCTGCACGAGGAAGCCACCCAGGCCGACGATGACGAACCGCGAGAGCCTGCTGCTCCGAGTCATGCGTCCAGCCGCTCCTCTCGCGCGAGCTGCCGCGCGGTGCGGACGCTCGACACCAGGAACGCGAGCGCGATGCCGGCGATGGCGATCGTGCCGCCGACGTCGAACAGCGGTACGCGACCGAGTGCGGGGACCGACACCGTCGGCCGTCCGACCAGGGCAATCGCGCCAACGGCGAGCACGATGCGCAGTTCCGTGGGTCCGAAGCCGAACGACGCCAGCCGGAAGACGTGCGTCACGTGCGTCGCGAGGAACACTTCCGCCATCGCGGCGATGTAGGCCACGAGCAGCAGCAGCGCAATCACCGGCTGCATCGCGCCCGACAGGGCAAGACCACCGAACAGCGCGACCGCCCCGACGATGTCGACGACGTGATCGACGTAGTAGCCGTAGCGCGGACGCTGGCGATTGCGGACTCGCGCGACCGTGCCGTCGAGGCTGTCGCCGAACCAGTTCACGAGCAGCAGCACCGGCACCAGGTACAGGACGCGCGGGTCGCGGGCCGACGCCGCGAAGGTCGCGCCGACGAGCAGCATCGAGACCAGGCCGAGGCCGGTCAGCAGGTCCGACGATACCCACGCAGGCAGGCGCCCCGCGATCCAGACGAGCAGCCGCTTCTCGAGCGTGGCCAGCACGCTGCCGTGGTGACGGGTGTGTGCGGCCGTGGGTGTGACCGTGGTGGCGGCCGCAGGGGCGGTGGCAGATGGGGTCATGAATGCGTCCTCTGCCCGGGAATGTGAGAAGCAGGCGCCGATTGGCTCACGGCGCCCGCTTCGCTCGGTCAGCGCTCGACCAGCGTGAGCGACACCGGCGACATCACCCCGTCCTTGACCTCGACGGTCCGCGCCTTGGCGGCCAGCAGCCGCAGCTGTTCGGGCTCCTGCAGCTGCTGCATGTCGGCCTGTTCGGCCGGCACGGCGAGCACGAAGTAGTTGCCGGGTCGGAGTCCGGGCATCTTGAAGGCGCCATCGAGATCCGGGCGAATCGCGCGCGGGCCCATCTGGTTGGGCCCCAGCCGCTCCCATCGATCCTCTTCCTCCGGGAACAGGACCACCGCGTAGTCGCTGGCGTTCCCTCCCGACGGCTTCGACACGGTGCCGTTGATGCCGGTGGCGCGACCGCTGACGACGATCTCGACACCCGAGAAGGCGCGTCCGCTCGCGAAGTCATGGCCGTCCAAAATCGACTGGCCGTTCATGCGGATGTCCTTGACCCACCAGTTCTCGGGCAGCGCGTTGAGCCACAACGCCATGGTGCCGCGGAGCCCCACGACCTCGAACGTGTGATCGGGCTGTACGACGCCACGCCGGATCGGGCCCATGAAGTAGGACATGAACTCGCCAATCGGCTGGCCCTGCACACGTAACTCACGGTTGGCCAACTGTGACGTGTCCGCCCCCTCGAAAATCACCCTGCCCTTTGCGGTCGACCCGAGCGTCGTCCGGACCGCGACGGTGATGTCCTCACCCTCCACCGAGACGGGCTGCGTGGCACCTTCTAGGTCGGCGGCCGCCATCTCGCCAGGGTCACGCATCATCGACGGTTGCACGATCAGGATGTAGCTGCCGGGTGCGACACCGCCGATTTCGAACTTGCCGTCGGCCATCACGGCCCCGCCACGTCCGATGCCCATCGAGTCGCCCGATCGCGACTGCAAGCGGACCATGCCTCCGACGAACGGTTCGCCGCGTGAGGTCAGGATCTGGCCCCGGACTGACGCCACCTTCGAGGCAATCAGCTGGATATCGACCGGCGTTTCGCCACCAGCCGTCACCTCCACTTTCTGTGCCTCGCCGACATCGGCCGTACCGGGCGCATAGGTCGGCACAGTGTCGGTACCCGCCCCTTGCACCATCGGGTTGTTGAACATGAACCGGTCACCCGGTTCGGCCATCACGTAGTACTCGCCGGGCATGACGCCATACAGGCGGTAATGCCCTTGGTCGTCGGTGGTGTCGCCCATGCCGAGCGGGAAGGTACGCATTTGTCCTCCGATGCGCTGCCGTCGCACGAGCCGCACCTGGGTCCGCTCGGCTGGTTCACCCTCGTCGTCAACGACGCGCCCCGTGATGACACCAGCCCGCATCAGTGAAAAATCCAGCGTGTTCAGGCTGGCACCGTCGGCGAGAGTCATGCGCCGCGCAGGTGTGTTCGGCCCGACCTGCCCGTAGCCCTGCTGCGCGTACCCGCTGCGCCGCGCCGTCAGTAAGTACTCACCGGCAGGCATCTCTGCGATGCGGTAGCGACCGTCGTTGTCCGTGCGCGCGGAGAACTGACGCGGCGGTACGAAGACGCCACCACGTTGCATCTCCGGCGGCCGCGATGGCATTGCGGTCACCGTCGCGCGACGCAGCGGCTGACCGTTCTCGGCTGACACCACCCTCCCGCTCATCGACGCCGTACCGACAGTGGGTGTCTCGCTCGGCGGACGGGCGCTGGTGTCGCGTGGAGGCAACGGGGTGCCGGGTCGTGGCATCTCGATGCGGGGAACGGTCACGACGGGCTGGGCACCCGCCAGGCCGCAGACACACAGGCACACCGACGCGGCGCAGATGACAACGCTGCGAATCATCGTCCGGACCTCGCTTGCGACACCTCGGGCGGCATCGCGGACTTCAGCCTACGCGGGAGGGGCTCGGCGGCTAGGACGTTGGTCGGGCGTCCGCGGTCGGCAGGGGTGTGCCTGCCCCACAGACGCCCATCGTTTGGAAAGCGAAATCATAGCCGACCGCGTGACCTGGCGGGGTTCGCTATAGTCGAGTCGTTCGATGTCCGTCGTCGTCGCCGTCGCCGCCCTTCTCTCGATGCTCTTCTGTGGCGCGGCGGGTAGGGCCAGCGCCCAACCCCCGACACCCCTGGCCGAACGCCTCGCGGCCGTGCGTGCGCGGTTCGACGCCGGCGCCTTCGCCGAAGCCGCACCGGCGGCCGAACGCCTGCAGGCCGACGCCGACGCCGCCGGCGAGCCACTCGTCGCCGCGCTCGCCGGGCGCACGCTGGGAAGCATTCGACTCGAGCAGGACCGCTTCGCCGACGCGCGCACGGTGCTCGTCGCGGCCCGTGATCGCTTTCGGGCGATCGGCGAGCGCCGCTACGAACTCGAGACCGACATCCTGCTGGCGCGGGTGCTCCTGTACGAGGGCAAGGGACCAGCGGCGCTCGAGCAGGCCACGCCGGCGCTCGCCGAGCTCGAACGACTCGGGTTGTCGCGCGAGGCGATGGCAGCCGTCTACGACCAGGTCAGCCCGCTGTTCCGTCGCGGCCCGCGCCACGACGAGTTGATGCGCAAGGCCCTCGCGCTGCTGAAGCCCGGCGACCGTTTCCCGGTGGCCTGCAGCATCTGGCAGTCGGAGGGCGACCGTCGCTTCAATGCCGCCGACTACGTCGCCGCGCACGAGTCGCTCACCGAGGCGCTCGCCTGTTTCGAGGGCATCGGCCGACGAGCCGACGCCGGGCGCGTGCTGGTGAGTCTCGGGCGGGTGCAGCGCGCGCATGGCCAGCTCCAGAACGCGCTCGCCAACTACGTGCGCGCCGCCGCGATGCAGAAGGCCGACGGCGACATCGCCGCGTGGCTGCAGAGCATCAACGCGCAGGCCGTGACCTACGATCGGCTGTTCCAGCCGGCCAAGGCCGAAGCGCTGTACCGCGAGGCGCTGGCGGTGGCTCGCGCGGAGAAGCTCACGCGCTACGAGACGTTCCTGCAAGGCAACCTCGGTGGTTCCCTGCTGCTCTTCGGCAAGACGCGCGCCGCGCTGGCCGAACTGCTCGCCGTGTTGCCGCTCGAGCACACGATCGAAGTCAAGGCGATCCGCCATCGACAGGTCGCCATCGCGTACCGGGAACTCGGCGAACTCACCAAGGCGCTCGAACACGTCGATCTGGCTCGCCGCGTTGGCGGGACGCCGGTCTTCGACGAAGACGTCGCCCTGCACAACCTGCGCGGCACGCTGCTGGCGATGCAAGGCGACCTCGACGGCGCGCAGCAGGAACTCGATGCGGGCATCGCGCTCGTCGAGGACGCGCGCGCGCGAGCCTTGGCATCCGATTCCGCCCGCCGTGGCTTCGGCGATCTTCACCAGGAGATCTTTGCCGGCACCATCGACCTGGCGATGCGGCGGCAGCAGGGGCCACTGGCCCTGGAACTGGCCGAGCAGGCCCGAGCTCGTGCCCTGCTCGACCTCGTCAACGCACGCGGCGCCGAGACGGTCGCGCTGCCGCCGCCGAAGGTGGCGGACATGCAGGCACTCGCCCGCACGCTCGACACGACGCTGCTGGTGTACTGGGTGGGCCAGTCGTCGACGTTCGCCTGGGTGGTCACACCGGCCAGCGTGAAAGCGCATCGACTGCCGGTCGGTGAGCGACGGTTGCGGGCACTCGTGCGGACCGCGGCCGGTGCCGGCGACGTCGCGGGCACCATCAACGCCGCACTGCTGGGCACACCGGACCTTAGTGCCTGGCGGGCCCTGCATCGCGCGCTCGTGACGCCGCTTCGGGGCAGCCTGCCGACCACTCCTGCCGCCCGCCTGACGGTCGTGCCACACGGACCGCTCCTCCACTTGCCGTTCGCCGGCCTGCTCGACTCGACGGGGCGGTACCTGGTCGAACGGTACGTGATTCATTACGCACCGTCGGTGGCCGTGCTGCAGGCGGCGGCGCGCCAGGCCGGCGACGCGGCGACGCCGGTCGCCGCTGCGTCGCCATCCGGCGGTCGTGCGCTGGTCCTCGGCGACCCGGCGCCCCTGCCGCGGCTGCCCGGCGTGCAACTGCCGCCGCCGTTGCCGCTGGCGCGCGAAGAAGCGCGGGCGGTCGCCCGGCACTTCCCGCAGGGTGCGATGCTGTCGATCGGCGGCGCTGCCACCGAGCGGCTCGTTCGTACGCAACTGGCCGACTACCGATGGCTGCACGTCGCCACGCACGCACGGGTCGCCGAAGAAGCCACAGCGCCGTCGTATCTCCTGCTCGCCCGCGGACAGGGCGGCGCCGACGACGATGGGCTGTTGACGGCGGAGGAAGTGAAGGCGCTGCCGCTGGAGGGGACAACGGTGGTGCTGAGTGCGTGCGGCACGGCCCTCGGCCGCGTCAGCGGCGAGGGGACGCTCGGCTTCACGCGCAGCTTCCTGGCCGCCGGCGCCCGCA
>DATJTM010000672.1:0-9116 GCA_035503395.1 Luteitalea sp. | reverse complement strand
CGTGAGCCGCGTGCGTGAGGCGACGGCGAGACTGGCCGGCGCCTGGGCCGACGTCAATGATGGCGACGATGCCGCGCGGGCGGATGTGCGCCTGGTGGTCGGTGACGCCGGTCCCGTGTCGGCGCGCCTCGCACGCGTGCCTTCCGACGTCGCCATCCGACCGTCGGGGGCAGCGCTCGACATCGTGGCCATCAGTGGACCAGCAACGGCGGGGAGCGGGTCGCGCGTGCAGTGGCAGGTCGAAGTCGGAGGTCTGCCGAAAGGGACCGGTCAGCTGGTGCTGACGATTGCGGACCAGGCCAGCGGGCGCGAAGAAGCACGCGAGACGCGTGCGGTCGAAGCGGGAGCTGTCACCCGCGTGTCCGTGCCGTGGCTCGCGGTCGGCGAAGGGCCGCGTCGGCTTCGACTGCGCGTCGGAGTGCCGGGCCGGACGGACGTGCGTGAGGCGGTCGCCGACGTCGGCATCCGCATCGAGGCGCGCGATCCCATCATCTCGATCGTCGAGGCCCGGCCTGCCTGGGGTGTCCGCTTTGCGAGGCTGGCCCTGAGCGGCCTGCCAGGACTGCGCGTGGCCACCGAGGTGCGCACGGCGCCGGGGCTCACCGTTCGAACGGGGCAGGACATCGCCGGCGACGCGTCGCTCCTCATGTACGGCGGTGTCGACGCCTTGACGCGAGGCGACGTCGATGCGGCCGAGCGCGCCGTTCGAGACGGCGGCCGCACCGCCATTCTCGTCGTCGACGAACTGCCGGCGGGCGCCGGGCCGTGGCGGCGCCTTTGGCCCGACCCCGTCGGCCAGCCCGTGTCCGTCCCACGTCCGCGCGTCGTCGACGTCGGCGGGCATGCCTGGAAGTCGCGCGAGTGGCTGGCCGTGCCGCTGTCAACGCAGGTGCGTCCGCTGGCGTATTCCGACACCGGGTCTCCCGTCATCGCCGGTCGCGGCATGGGTGCAGGGCGCGTCGTGCTGGTCGCGGCGCTCGACGCCTGGCGTTGGCGGGCCGAGGAGGGCGTGGCGTGGTCGACCGGCTGGCAGGCGCTCGTCCGTCGACTGGCCGCCGACGTGCCGCCGCCGGTGACGGTGTCGGCCTGGACGGCCGGTGAGGGACGCGAGCGTGTGGTGCAAGCCGATGTGCGGGTGCGACCGGACGTGTCACCGGGCGCCACGCCGACGGCAACGATGCGCACGGGCAGCGGCGCCGCGGTCGCGTTACCGCTGTGGTCGGCGGGCGCGGGGCGCTGGCGCGGGGCGATTCCGGCGCCCGGCGACGGACGCGCCACGATCGACGTCACGGCGACAGTAGACGGCGCAGTGGTCCAGACGCGGCCGGTCGTGGTAGACCTAAGCGCCGCCATCACGCCGGGGACCTGGTCGGACGTCGTCCGCACCCAGCGCGCCCGTGGGTCGGAGGCCGTCGAGGAGACGGACCTCGCCGCGGCGCTGGACCGCTGGCGACAGGCGCACGTCGCTCCGGCCGGGGCGCGATGGCATGTCTCGCGGCAGTGGTGGTTCGCGGGACTGGTGTTGGGTGTGTTGGGCAGCGAGTGGATCCTGCGGCGGGCGAGACGCCTGCCGTAGGCGAACGGCCAACCGCGGCGTCCTGAGACGCAACGGCGGGCGAGACTCCGAACTGGTGAGGAACCGAGGCACGATGGCGCACGACCGACGACACTTCCTGAAGACCGCCGGGGCCGCTGGGGCCGCGCTGGGCTTCTCCGACCTGTGGCTCGACGTCGCGCACGCGCAAGGCAACGGCCGCCGTCGTCCCGGCAACTGGAAGACGTGGGGCAGCGACGCGCTGAAGCAGGCCAAGGGTCTCGGCTGCACGTACGCCGACGTCCGCTTCGGCCGCAAGCGATCGCAGTCGTTGAACATCCGTAATGGCCAGCTGACCAGTGCGGGCGGCTTCAGCTACGGCGGATTCGGTGCGGCGCCCGGTGGCGGCATCTCCGACACGTTCGGCTTTGGCGTGCGCGTGGTGCACTCCGGCGTCTGGGGCTTTGCCAGCAGCCCACTGGTCACGCCCGACGAACTGCGGCGCGTCGTCCAGCAGGCGACCGACATCGCCAAGGCCAGTGCCATGGCCAAGCGGTTCGACGTCAAGCTGGCGCCGGTGCCGGCCTACGACGAGTTCTACGAGACGCCGCACGAGCGCGATCCGTTCGAGGTGTCTCTCGAAGAGAAGCTCGCGCTGCTGACCGACGCGAGCGCGGCCATCCAGAAGAACAAGCAGGTGCTGTTCGCCACCGCGCAGGTGAGCTTCTCGCACGACTGGAAGTTCCTGGTCACCTCCGAGGGCTCGTTCATCGAGCAGAGCCTCTACTACACGTCGTGCGGGTGCTCGGCGACGGCCCGCGCCAAGGGGCAGGTCAAGACGCGCGTCTACACACCCGGCGCGTCGACGGCGGGTTACGAGTTCCTGACCAAGGCCGATCTGAAGGGCAACGCCGAGCGCGTCGCGGCCGAGGCCGTCGAGCACAGCATGGCGGCGCCCGTGCAGGCCGGGCTGAAGGATTTGGTGCTCAAGCCGTCGCACCTCGCGCTGACGATTCACGAGATCATCGCGCACCCGACCGAGCTCGATCGCATCGTCGGCTACGAGGCCAACTACGCCGGTACGAGCTTCGTGAAGCTCGCCGACCTGAAGAAGCTGAAATACGGCAGCCCGCTGCTGAACGTCTATGCGGACCGTACGCACGTCGGCGCTTGTGGCACCGTCGGCTTCGATGACGACGGCGTGAAGTCGCAGCGCTGGCCGATCATCCAGGAGGGCATGCTGGTCGGCCTGCAGACCAACCGCGAGACGGCTCATTACATGGGCGAGACCGAGAGCCGCGGCTGCACGTTCGCCAATCACTGGCGCAACTATCCCTTCCTGCGGATGCCGAACATCCAGCTGCAGGCCGGCAAGCCGGGGTCGCCGACGCTCGAGCAGATGATCGCCGACGTCAAGGACGGCGTGCTCGTCGATGGCGCCGGCAGCTTCAGCATCGACCAGCAGCGCTACAACGGCCAGTTCGGCGGCAACGCGTTCTGGGAGATCAAGAACGGCAAGGTGACGCGCATGGTCACCGACTTCACCTACAACGCGATCACCACCGACTTCTGGATGAACCTCGACGCCGTGGGCCCGCAGGAGACCTGGGAACACCACGGGATGGACGGCGACGCCAAGGGACAGCCAGTGCAGTCGAACTACCCGTCGCACGGTTCGTCGCCGTGCCTGATTCGCAAGGTGATGGTCGGGGCCGCGTTCTCGTAGGTTCCAGCCTGTGGCCTGCGGCCTACAGCCTACGTGTGGGCGATCGGCTCCTGGGCTGTGGGCCATTGAGGTTTCCGAAGGCCGACGGCCGATTGCCGAAGGCCGGGTGTTTCGATTGAGGATGAGATGAGCTATTCGCGCGAAGAAGTGAAGGCAATTACCGACAAGATCCTGAACATGGCCAAGGCCGACGGGGTCGAGGTCGACTTCCAGGGCGGCGAGCGGTCGGCGACGCGCTACGCCAACTCCAGCATCACCGCCAACCTGATCGAGCACGACCAGCAGGTGCAGATCACGGTGTACTACGGCCAGAAGAGCGCCAGCACGATCACGCACCAGTTCGACGACGCGTCGCTCAAGACCGCGATCGACGAGGCGCAGGCGCTCGCGAAGCGCAAGCCGGACAACCCGGAGTCGATGCCGCTGGTGAAGCCGCCGCAGAACTACCAGGCGGTGGACGCCGTGATCGACCGGACGGCCGGCTTCGGACCAGCCGAGCGCGCTGCGATGGTCAAGAAGAGCCTGGACATCTGCGAGAAGAAAGGTGTGGTCGGCGCCGGCTACATCCCGAAGCTGCACTGGACGACGGCGACCGCCAACAGCGAAGGGCTGTTTTCGTATTTCCGGTATGCGGAAGCCAGCTTCATCCTGACGTGCCGGACGCCTGATGGCACGGGCTCGGGCTGGGCGGGGCAGACGGGCCTCAAGGACGTCAACCTGATCGACCCCGTCAGCGTCACCGAGCGTGCCTCCGACAAGGCGCTGAAGTCGCAGAAGCCGCGCGCCATCGAGCCGGGCGACTACACGGTCATTCTCGAGTCGCGGCCGGCGGCCCGGTTCCTGTCGCTGCTGCTGACGTCGATGGATGCGCGCGCCGCCGAGGAGGGCCGCAGCTTCATGTCGGGCGGCGAGCGCGGTCAGACCAAGATCGGCCAGAAGCTGTTCGGCGACAACGTGACCCTCAAGAGCGTGATCAACCATCCGACGCTGCGTCAGTCGCCGATCGGCGAGGACGGCCTCGCCGCGCAGGACGTGACCTGGATCGAGAAGGGCGTCGTCAAGAACCTGTACTACAACCGGTACTGGGCCCAGAAGACGGGGAAGACGCCGACCGCCACCCAGCCTGGCCTCAGCCTGGTGATGGACGGCGGCACCACGTCGGTGGAGGAGATGATCAAGACGACCAAGCGCGGTCTGCTGGTGTCGTTCTTCTGGTACATGCGCCCGGTCGAGGCGATGTCGATCCTCTACACCGGCATGACCCGCGACGGCCTGTTCCTGATCGAGAACGGCGAGATCACCGCGCCGGTGCAGAACTTCCGCTGGAACGAGACGCCGGTCGTCGGCTTCAACAACATCAGTGCACTCGGGCCGCCCGAGCCGATGCACACCGGTGAGGCCTACGACCAGCCGGGCACGGCGATGGTGCCGGCCATGCGCATCGAAGACTTCACCATGACCTCCGTGTCGCCGGCCGTCTGAGGCAGCCATGAGCACCAATCGACGTGACTTCCTGAAGACCGTGGGCGCGACCAGCGTGGCGCTCGCCTCGAGCGACCTGGTGGCGTCGCTCATCGCGCAGTCGCCCAAGGGCCGTGTCCTCGAGTCGAAGTTCAAGGGGCTGGCCGACATCGCACTGACCGAGGCCAAGCGTCTCGGCGCGACCTATTGCGACGTTCGCTTCACGCGCAACGTCAACGACTCGGTGACGGTGCGCGATCGGATCGTCGGCGGCGGCGGATTCGGCGGCGGTGGCGGTGGTGGTGGCGGCTTCGGCGGCGGTGGCGGCCGCAACGAAAGCGCCGGCTTCGGCGTCCGCGTGCTGCACAGCGGCGTATGGGGGTTTGCCAGCAGCCCGTCGGTCACCGAGAACGACGTGCGCACCATTGCCCGTCAGGCGGTGGAGGTGGCGCGAGCGAGCGCGGTGGCCAAGCGCTTCGACGTGAAGCTGACGCCGACCCAGGGCTATCAGACCTACTGGGCGACGCCGATCAAGGTCGACCCGTTCACGGTGTCGCTCGACGACAAGGTCGCCTTCCTGCTCGGCATCAACGATCAGCTCGCCAAGACCAAGGGCGTCATCCGTACGCAGTCGGCGATTGCGCAGGACTACGAGTGGAAGTACTTTGCGTCGAGCGAGGGCTCCTACATCGAGCAGGAAGCGTGGCGCGTGGCGCCAAGCTTCACCGCGATTGCGCGGGCGAACGGCAAGGTGAAGTCGCGGACGTTCACCGTACAGGCGCGCACCGGCGGCTACGAGGTGGTCACGGGTGGCGGCATGATGGAGAACGCCGACCGTATCGCGGCTGAAGCGGTCGAGCACGCGATGGCACCGGCGGTGTCGGCCGGCATGCGCGACATCGTGATGACGCCGTCGCACTCGATGCTGACGATTCACGAGATCATCGGCCACCCGACCGAACTCGACCGCATCCTCGGCTACGAGGCCAACTATGCCGGCACCAGCTTCATCAAGCTCGAGGACGTCGGCAAGTTGAAGTACGGCAGCCCGATCTTCAACGTGACGGCCGACCGCACGATGCCCGGTGGCCTCTGCACCATGGGCTACGACGACGATGGCGTGAAGACGCAGTCGTGGCCGATCGTCCAGGAAGGACGATTGGTCGGCCTGCAGACCAACCGCGAGACGGCCCACTTCATGGGCGAGAAGGAGAGTCGCGGCTGCACGTTCGCGACTTCGTGGCGTAACTATCCCTTCCTGCGGATGTCCAACGTCCATGTCGAGCCAGGCGACGACAAGGCGCCAAGCGCCGAGGAGCTGATCGCCGACACCAAGGACGGCATCCTCATCGACGGCCGCGGCAGCTATTCGATCGACCAGCAGCGCTACAACGGCCAGTTCGGCGGCGACGCGTTCTGGGAGATCAAGAACGGCAAGAAGGTGCGGATGGTGTCCGACGTGACCTACAACGCCATCACCACCGATTTCTACGGCAATCTCGACGCGGTGACCAACAAGGCCTCGTGGGAGATGCACGGCACCACCGGCGACGCGAAGGGCCAGCCGGTCCAGATCAATCACATCTCGCACGGCGCGCCGTGGATGCGCGTCAAGAAGGTGATGATCGGCGCAGCGTACCTGTAGCCGAGCGGGAACCCGCCGATTCCGTAGCCGTCCGACTTGTCGGACGGTTCCGGGACCGCCGGACAAAGTCCGGCGGCTACACCGTCCTGAATCTCGCCTACCGCCGGACAAAGTCCGGCGGCTACGAACTGAGGGCCGCGCGCGGTAGGCGCACGCGCGCGACCGCCCCCGTCCGATCCCGACGATTCTCCAGCGCGACGTGACCGCCGTGCGCGTCGGCGATCTGGCGACACAGCGCCAGCCCGATGCCCGTCCCGCCCTTCTTCGTCGTGAAGAACGGGACGAAGACGTCGGCGCCCGGCGCAATGCCGAGGCCTTCGTCGATCACACGTATCTCCACGGCGTCGTCCGACGACGCCAGACTCCACTCGAGGCGGACGTGACCGCTCGTCTCGCGCACGGCGTCGAGCGCGTTGCGCAGCAGATTGATCAGCAACTGCTCGATCTGGTCGGGATCGGCGCGCACCACCGCCGTCGGCCCGTCGTCGACCGTCACGTCGGCGGCGGCTTCGAGCGCGACGACGCGCGTGACCAGTGACGAGACCTCGACGTCGCGCAGATGCGGTGGCGGCAGGCGGGCCAGCGTCGCGTAACCGCGCAAGAACCGGTTGAGTCCCTCGGCTCGCTGCTCGATCACGCCGAGCCCCTTCCGCACGTCGGCCCGGACGCCATCGTCGAGCGGGCCGCGATCCACGTACTGCGCCAGGCTGTTGGCGATCGAGGTGATTGGCGTCAGCGAGTTGTTCAGCTCGTGGCTGAGGACGCGGATCAGCCGCCGCCAGGCTGCCCGTTCTTCTTCGCGTAAGGCGCGACTGACGTCATTGAGCACGACCAGGTGATGACCGAGGCCGTCCTGCCGGAACGACGAGTGACGGACTTCCCAGCGGCCCGACGCATTGGGGAAGTCGAGGCTGACCAATCGGGCCGGCAACGGATCGAGCAGTGTCTCGCAGCGCAGATCTGCCGCCGACTGGCCCAGCAGGTCGGCGACGGGCCGGCCGAAGAGTCGGGCCGCGGCAGGATTGGCCAGCTGCAGCGCGTGGCGCCCGTCGAACGCGAGCACCGCGGCATCGAGTTCGGCCATCACGGTCGTCAACAGCGCGCTGGCCTCGACTTCGGTGAGCCGCTGACGCTGCAGCCACTCCGCCAGCGCGTTGACCTCCCCCAACACTTGCCCGAGGCCATCATCGGTCTCCTCGCCGCGGGCGCGCGCCGAGTAGTTGCCCTCGCGCAGCCCCTGGAGGAGACCTGCAGTGGTGCGCAGCGGACCGAGCACGGTGGTGCGGAGCCTGACGAGTGCCAGCAGCGACCACGCGAGCAGCAGGCCGATGACCAGCAGACGCGCCCCCGGCGGCCACGGCTGCGACCACAGGAAGGCGACGGCCACGCCGAGTGACGGCAGCACGAGCAGCGCGGCCCACGCGGTCAATCGCAGGTCATGCCGCATGCGGCTAGAGTCCGTAACGCTGGATGCGACGGTACATGGCGCTGCGGCTCAGGCCGAGCGCGTGCGCAGCCGCACTCACGTTGCGGCCATGACGGTCGAGCGCCTTGCGGATCAGGAACGCCTCGACGTCTTCGAGACTCATGTCGTCCAGACGCCCGCCTCCATCGCGGGCCGGACGCAGCGCCAGCGCCTCGGCACCGATGCGAAGGCCATCCGACATCAGCACCGCGCGCTCGACGGCGTGATCGAGTTCGCGGATATTGCCAGGCCAGGTGTGATCGAGCATCGCCTGTACGGCCAGCGGCTGGAAGCCCTCGACCGACTTCCGATATCGGCGGGCGTGGCGCTCGAGGAAGAGCGCCGCGAGCTCGGGGATGTCCTCGCGCCGTTCGCGCAACGCTGGCATGTGCACTTCGACCGTGTTCAAGCGGAAGAGCAGGTCGCGCCGGAACCGGCCGGCCTCGACCTCGGCGTGGAGGTCGGCGTTGGTCGCGGCAATCAGCCGGACATCCGCCCGGCGAGTACGTGACGACCCGAGTCGCTCGAATTCGCGAGTCTCCAGTACGCGCAACAGGCGCGCCTGCACCGAGGCCGGCATGTTGGCGATTTCATCGAGGAACAGCGTGCCGCCATCGGCCACCTCGAAACGGCCGATCCGTTCGGTCCGCGCATCGGTGAACGCGCCGCGCTCGTGGCCGAACAACTCGCTGTCGACGAGCGTTTCGGACACGCCACCCGTGTTGACCGAGACGAAAGCCGCCGACGACCGGGCCGACGCCGCGTGCAGCGCGTGCGCAAGCATCGACTTACCGGTGCCGTTTTCGCCGGTGATCAGGACGGCGGCGTCGGACGGGCCGACGCGCGCCAACACCTGCAGCACTGGCTGCATGGCTGCCGCGCGCGCCACCAGCGCCGTGTCACCGCGCGGGCGGAGCAGCGCGTTCTCGGCTTCGAGACGCCGCGTTCGCCGGAGCGCGCGTCCCAACTCGACCTGCGTGCGCAGGACGGCGAGCAGGCGGGCGTTCTCCCACGGTTTCTGGATGAAGTCGTTGGCGCCGCGGCGCATCGCCTCGACGGCGATTTCCACGGTGCCCCACGCCGTCATGACGACGATGGGCAAGGTCTCGTCGAGACGACGCAGCTGCGCGAGGAGGTCGAGGCCTTCGGCGCCCGACGTGGTGTCGCGGCTGTAATTGAGGTCCATCAGGACGGCGTCGAAATCCTTCGCCTCGATGGCCTGCAGGATTTGCGCCGGTGAAGTTGCCGTCTCGATGCGGTAGCCCTCGGCCTTCAGCAACAGGCG
>DATJTM010000671.1:0-7941 GCA_035503395.1 Luteitalea sp. | reverse complement strand
CTCGTTGAGCGCCGACGACTTCGCTTCCTTGCCCATGCGCACCACGCCCGCTTCGTGGATGATGCGCCCGCCGGCCGCCAGACCGTAGTCGTCCTCGGGACCGGGGATGCGACCGAGCACGGTGCCGCCCATCTCCTCGATGAGGGCCTTGAACGTCTCCATCATGTGCTTGGCCTGGCCGCGTTCCGCGTCGCCGAACTTCCAGTGGAAGCGCGGCACCGGGATGCCCCACTTGTCGACGACGTTCGGATCGATGTCCATGTACGTGTCGGGGTTGGGCACCATCTCGCCACGTCCGGCGAAGCCGATCGTCGCGCCCCAGAGGCGACGGTATTCGTCCTTCAGCCCCTTGCCGTAGCCGCCGCCGCTGCCACCCGGGTGGCGCTCGATGCCGCCCATGAAGCCGAAGCCCGGCATCCGACGTCCACCGCCCGGCTCGATGTGATAGCCACGCGGGAACGGCAGCTTGTCCTTCACGTTGTGCAGCCACCACGGCATGTACAGGTGCATGCCGCCGGTGCCGTCTTCGTTGTGCAGCGGCAGGCCGACCATCTTCGGGATGAAGCCCGAGAGGCTGGCGCCGGTCGAGTCGGTCAGGTACTTGCCCACCACGCCGCTGCCGTTGGCAAGGCCGTTCGGGAAGCGCGCCGACTTCGAATTCAAGAGCAGTCGCGCCGATTCGCAGGCGCTGGCCGCGAGGACGACGATGCGGCCGAGGACGGTCTTCTCTTCGCCGGTCTTGGTGTCGACGTACGACACGCCGGTCGCCTTGCCCTCGTCGTTGCTCAACACCTCCCGCGCCATCGCCCCCGACACAATCGTCAGCTTCTTGGTGGCGAGGGCCGGCGGGATGAGCACCGTCGACGACTGGAAGTTCGAGTGCGTCGAGCAGCCGCGACCGCACTGTGCGCAGTAGTGACACGCCGCCCGGCCGTTCAGCGGCCTGGTCAGGATCGACAGGCGCGACGGCACGCAGGCCACCTTCAGCTTGTCGGCGGCCTGCTTGAAGTACAGCTCGTAGGCGCGCGGGAGCGGCGGCGGCTGGAACTTGCCGTCCGGTTCGTTGTGCAGGCCGGTTTCGGCGGCGTGATTGCTGCCGAAGATGCCGACGAATTCATCGAGCTTGTCGTAGTACGGCTTGATGTCGTCGTAGGTGATCGGCCAGTCGTCGCCGAGGCCGTCGATGCTCTTGCGGCGGAAGTCGTCCGGTCCCCAGCGCAGCGAGATGCGGCCCCAGTGATTGGTGCGGCCGCCGAGCATCCGGGCCCGGAACCAGTCGAACTGCGAACCGGGCGCCGACGTGTAGGGCTCGCCCTCGAGTTCCCACCCGCCCCACGCCGCATCGAATTCACCGAACGGCCGTTCCGTCGGAGCACCACGGCGCGGCGAGTTGTAGGGCCACTCGAGCATCTTGCCGTCGCGCTGCTGGTCCCACATGGGACCGGCTTCGAGCATGCAGACGTCGGCGCCGGCCTCGGTCAGCACCTTGGCGGCGATTCCACCGCCAGCGCCCGAGCCGACGACGACCACGTCGTACACCTTCGGAGAACGGATGACTTGCATCAGCGATCAGACCTCGTTGAGAGTCGCAACTGACTGGACAGTCGTGCAGTGTACATCGCAGGCTCCCGCCCGGGAACCATCTAGGTAGGGACGCGCCGCCGGCGCGTCCGACAAGAACGGACGGCCCGGCGGGCCGTCCCTACCCCCTACGAAGACGCAGGCTGCTGTTGCGTGACGCAGTGGATGGAGCCCATGCCCCAGACGAGCGGTTCGCACTGGATCGGGACGACCCGGTGCGACGGGAAGCACTCCTGGAGGATGGTGACCGCGCGGCCGTCGTTCGAGTGCCCGTAGATCGGCAGCAGGACGACCTGGTTGGCGATGTAGAAGTTGGCGTAGCTGGCCGGCAGCCGCTCCCCCTCCGCCATCACGTAGCCGGGCATGGGCAGGGTCACGATGCGCCAGGGCTCGCCGTTGGGCTGCCGCGACGCCCGCAGGCGTTCCAGGTTGTCCTGCAGCGGGCCGTGATTGGGGTCCGACGGGTCCTCTTCGACGGCCGTGATGATGGTGTCGCCAGCGACGAAGCGGGTGATGTCGTCGACGTGCCCGTCGGTGTCGTCGCCCTCGATGCCGTCACCGAGCCAGATCACCTGCTGCACACCGAGGTGGCGCTGCAGGTAGCCCTCCAGGTCGGCCTTCGACAACTGCGGGTTGCGATTCGGATTCAGCAGGCACTGCTCCGTCGTCAGCACCGAGCCGGCGCCGTTGACATCGATCGACCCACCTTCGAGCACGATGCCGGGCTCGAACCTGGTCACACCGCTCAGAGCCGTGAGGCGCGTCGGCACGTCGGCGTCGCGCATCAGCGTTTCGTACTTGCCGCCCCACGCGTTGAAGATCCAGTGGTTGTACGCGAGAGCCCCAGTCGGCCCGAGCAGGAAGTTCGGACCATAGTCGCGGATCCACGAGTCGACGGTCGGCACCGTCAGCACGTGCAGGTTGGCTGCATCGACCGGACGATCGGCGCACCGGCTCCGCACGTCTTCGCCGACGTCGGCATCGTTCACGAGCAGGCACACGCGCTCGTGCGGCGTCAGCGCCTCGATGAACTGCAGGAAGATCTCCTGCGCCGCCGGCACCCGATCGGGCCAGGTGATCGGATCCTTCGGCCACGACAGCCAGGTGGCCTCGTGCGGATGCCACTCGGCCGGCATGCGGTAGCCGAGCGCCGACGGGTTCTGCGGCTGACTCACGGCTCGATCAACCGCTGCGTGAGCGGCCCGTACGCGTCGATGCGCCGGTCGCGCAGGAACGGCCAGTTCTGGCGCGTCTGCTCGATCAGGCCGAGGTCGCATTCGACGATGAGGATCTCTTCCTCCGTCGACGACGCCTTGGCCAGGATGCGGCCGAACGGATCGGCGACGAACGACTGCCCCCAGAACTGCAGCTGCCCCTCGAGGCCGACGCGGTTCACCGCGACGACGAACACGCCGTTGGCGATCGCGTGGGCGCGCTGCGCCGTTTCCCACGCCTGATGCTGCGCGAGGTTCATCTCCTCGCGCTCGTTCGGCAACCAGCCGATGGCCGTCGGGTAGAACAGGAACTGCGCGCCCTGCAGCGCCGTCAATCGCGCCGCTTCCGGGAACCACTGGTCCCAGCACACGAGCACGCCGCAGTTGCCGCGCGTCGTCTTGTGCACCTTGAAGCCGAGGTCACCCGGCGTGAAGTAGTACTTCTCGTAGTACAGCGGGTCGTCGGGGATGTGCATCTTGCGGTACTTCCCCACCACGCTGCCGTCCTGGTCGAAGATGACCGACGTGTTGTGGTAGAGCCCCGCCGCGCGCCGCTCGAACAGCGACGACACGAGCACGACCTTGTGCTGACGTGCGACCTTGGCGAGCTTCTCGGTGGTCGGGCCCGGAATCGGCTCGGCCAGCTTGAACAGCTCGGTGTCTTCGGTCTGGCAGAAGTACTGCGAGCGAAAGAGCTCCTGCAGGCACACGATCGTCGCGCCCTGCCTGGCCGCGTCGCCGATCCGGCTGATCGCCTTCTTGAGGTTCTTGTCGGGATCGGGCGAGCAGGTCATCTGCACCAACCCGACCACGGGATTCGACGTCGTTTTCTTCTTCGCCATAACCAGCCTACAGCCTACAGCCTACGGGCTACGTGTAGTACTGCGCGCGTTTGGCCTTGAGGAACTCCGCCGACCGGGCGAGTTCGTCGAGGCCATTCATGCCGTCCTCGATCGAGATCCAGCCGTCGTAGCCGACGCTGGCGAGCGTCCGGAAGATCGTGTCGTAGTCGTTGAGGCCCTTGCCGGTCTCGCCGTGCTTCAGCGCGGCGCTGTAGCCGGTGCTGCCGTCGGCCGTCTTCAGGTCGTCGAGTGTGGCGCCATCGGCCAGGTAGCGATCCGACGCGTGCATGCTCACGACGCGGTGCTTGACCTTCTCGAGGACCGTCAGCGGATCGTAGCCACCGACGAGCGCGTTGGAGGGGTCGTACTGGACGCCGAAGTTCGGATGGTCGATCTGCTCGACGATCTCCAGGAACACGTCTTCGGCCTGCGCGAACTCCGGGTACGTCCAGTTGCCGTCCTTGTAGTGGTTCTCCATGCAGAGGACCACGTCGCGCTCACCGGCGTAGTCGAGCGAGGCCCGTATCCCTTCGAGTGTGCGCTGCACTCCCTCACCGCGAGACATGCCCGGCAGCCGCTGGCCGCTCAACGTGCGGCAATGCCGCAGGCCGAGCGCCACCGACATGTCGATCGCGTCGCGCTGCCGCTGCACCTGACGCTTGCGCTCCTCGGCATCCGGGTGTGTGAAGTCTGGCGAGAAGCACAGGAGCGACGACACCTGGCCGGTCTCGTCGATGACGTCGCGCACCCGCTTGGCGGCATCAGCGCCGAGTGGTGCGAGAAAGCCGTCATAGTGCTCGATGCCTTCCCCACCCAGCGCCTTGGCGTCGCGCAGCCACTGGAGGTAATCCATCTGGCCGGCACAGAGTTCGTCGAAGTAGCACTTGGGGAAGACGGAGATCTTTGGGGGCATGGATGCAGGCTACGGGCTTCGGGCTACAGGCTACGAGAAGTCAGGCAGCCTGCAGCCTGTAGCCTGCAGCCTGCCCGCGAACGTCCGGCCGCCTTGGAGAGGCGCCTCTACCTTCGGGTCTACCAGGCGGGCGGGGCGCCGATCGGGTACTGCTCGAGGTCCATCACCGATCCGGTGACGCAGGCGCCAGCGTCCGACACATAGTAAGCAACCGCGTACGCAATGTCGGCGGGCTCGAGCAGGCGACCGAAGGGGCGCGTGGCGACGGCTTCGGCGAGCCACTCGTCGCCCTTGCCTTCCTGCTCGCGCTTGACCTTGTCCTCGCCCTCGGTGAGCGTCCAGCCGGCGTTGACCTGGTTGACGCGGATGCGCACCTGATTGAGCTGCGCCGCGGCGTTCTTCGTGAGCGTCATCAGCGCGCCCTTGGCCGACGAATACGCCGTGAGCTTCGGTTCGCCGATGTAGGCGTTGACCGACCCGATGTTCAGGATGGCGCCGCCACCCTGCTTCTCCAGGTGCGGGACCGCGGCCTGCATCGTCACGAACGGCGCGCGGACGTTGATCGCATGGATGCGATCCCACTCCTCGATGGTCGTGGTCCGGATGTCGCCCCGCGAGGTGTCGGCGGCGTTGTTCACGAGGATGTCCAGCCGGCCGAATCTGGCCGCCGCGCGCTCGACGAGCGACTGGCAGTCGGCGGCGTCGGTGAGGTCGCAGCGCTCGAAGGCCGCACGGCCGCCGAAGGCCTCGATGGCGTCGACGACGGCGCGACCGCGGTCTTCGGCACGGCCGCTCACGATGACGGAGGCCCCGAGGGCCGCCAGTTGCAGCGCGATGCCCTTGCCGATCCCTGACGTCGCGCCGGTGACGAGCGCCGCCCGTCCGGTGAGGTCGAAGGCCGCAGGTAAGTTGGGACGAACGGGTTCAGGCATGGGTCTCGATGACACGAACGGGGAGCGCCGGCGGTACGCGGGCGGCTACTCGACGGGATCGTATACGCGACGCAGCGGCTTGCGCCGGCCCGGCACCTTCACCTCGAGCACGAGTGCACGCGGCGAGGCCACCGAGAAGCTCTCTTCGATCGACGTGCCGTCGTCGAAGTCGGTTTCACGCACCAGACGGCCCTTCTTCCAGCGCGTCTCGGTCTCGACGACACCGTGCACGGCCTGATGTTTCTCCATGCGACCGTCGGTGCGGTAGCGCACGGTCCGCCCATCGTCGAACGTGAAGGTGACGAGGCCGGACTCCTGCGCGATGGTCATGCGACGGACAGGCTCCAGCAGTTCCTGCATCAGCTCCATCCGCTGCTTGCGCAGTTCCGGATTCTCGCTCCCGGGTCCCCCGAAGCCTCCCGGCGAACCATAGCCACCGAGGGGCTGCCGGCCGGGCATGCCGAAACCACCGAGCGGCAACCGATTGGTGGGCTGCCCGTCGGCGTCGTCCCCTGCTCCGCCAACGTCACTGGCCTCGGCGTTGTAGCGCCACGTCCCGGCGATGTCAGCCGGCGCCTGCGCGGAGAGCGACACGGCGCATAGCGCCAGGCCAACCGCGACACGAACGAGGCGAGCAGGCATATGAGTTCAGACGCCGGCCGCACTGGTCGGCCGGGAGTCCATTGGTAGGGACGCCTCCCCGAGGCGTCCACGTGCGATCAGCGCTTCGGGCCGTCGGGGCCGTGCGGCAGCAGGACGGACTTGATGACCTGCCCGCTGTGCATGCCCTCGAAGGCTTCTTCCCAGTGTTCGAGATCGGTACGCAGGCCCACGACCTTCTCGGCGCCCGTGCGGCCGGCCGCGAGCAGGCTGATCACGCGCTCCCACACCGGGTAGTTGTGGCTGAACGAGCCGTGCAGCTTGACTGCCTTCTGGACCAGCGGATTGAGGTTGATCGGCACCAGGTCTGGCGACCAGCCGACCTTCACGACCGTGCCGTCCGGCTTGCACATCTGCAGTGCCGCGTCGAGCGGCCGGCTCGCACCAGAGGCGTCGCACACGACATCGGCGCCGAGCGGATCCAGGCCGCGCACGACTTCCTCGAGCGACTGGTTGTCGACGTCGACGACGTGCGTCGCGCCGAGTTCGCGCGCCACCTCGAGCCGCGCCTTGTCGGCGGCGCGGCCAGCGACGACGAGCGGATAGGCGCCGTTGAGCGCCGCCATCTTGGCGCACAGCAACCCGATCGGCCCGGGCCCCAGCACCACGACGAGATCGCCGGGCTTGATGTCGGCGTTGACGCACATCGACTGATAGGCCACGCAGTGCGGCTCGGTCAGGCAGGCGATGTCGAACGACAGGTGGTCGGGGATGTGGTGCAGGCAGCGCGCCGGCACGCGCACGTACTGCGCCATCGCGCCGTCGATGCCGTAGCCGAAGCCCTTGCGGGTCGGGCAGATGTTGTAGCGCCCGGTGCGGCACATCAGGCACTCGCCGCAGATGTAGGCGGCCGTTTCGCTGACGACGCGATCGCCTTCCTTGAAGCCCTTCACGTCGCGCCCCAGCTGTGCGACGACGCCACCGAATTCGTGGCCGAGCGTCACCGGCGCGTTCACCGGCCAGGAGTGCGTCAGGTACGCCTGGTGGACGTCCGAGCCGCAGACCGAGGCAGCGCCGACGGCCAGCAGCACGTCGGTCGGACCGATCTCGGGCACCGGCACTTCGCGCAGGGCGACCTGCAGCGGCTGGTCGAGGCCGAACTGGACGACAGCGGGTTGCATCGCGCCCATCTAGTTACCCTCCGGAATGCGCTTGCCGTCGGCCGTCCACCGGGCCAGCGGCGTCTTGCGGATTTCGGTGCTGATCTCGCGCAGCACGGTGTGCAGATCGTTGCTCGACGTCTTGAACTCGTTGGCGTCGATCACCAGCGGGGCACCCAGCACCACCAGCGGGGCGCCGTGGGCCGGGCACTCGATGGCCTGCGGAATGGTCAGCCCGCCCACCGCCTGCACCGGCACGTTGACGGCCGCGACGACGTCGTCGAGTTCGTCCATCGGGCTGAGGCCCTTGACCAGGCCGCGTTCGTCGAACCCGATGTGGTGAATGATGTAGTCGCAGCCCAGCGACTCGAGCCACTGCGCGTTCTTCACGCGGTCCTCGGCGATCATGTTGTCGCCCATCACCTTGATGCCGTACTTGCGGGCGGCATCGACCACGCGACGCACCGTCGCCTCGTGCGCCCGCCCCATCACGACCACGAAGTCGGCGCCGGCCTTGGCCATCATCTCGGCCTCGAGGTAGCCCCCGTCCATCGTCTTCAGGTCGGCCACGATCGGCTTGTCGGGGAACTTCGCCCGCAGCTTTTCGACCGCGTGCAGGCCCTCGGCCAGCAGCAGCGGCGTTCCGGCTTCGAGCCAGTCGACGCCGGCGTCCACGGCAATCGCCGCGGTATCGAGCGC
>DATJTM010000670.1:0-14286 GCA_035503395.1 Luteitalea sp. | reverse complement strand
GAAGGAGCCGTGCCCGGAGCACACGCCGGCACCGCGCCGGCGGGACCCTTGACCCCGGGTGATCGCGTCGAAGTAGGTGTCCTTCGCCTGCAGGGCGTCCTCCGGTCGATGGCCGGGCGAGACGCCGAGGTGGACGTCAATGGCAAGCGCATGCGGGTCCGTGTCGCCGAGCTCCGCAAGATCGGGGCGGCGGGAGCCGTGGCATCGCCGTCGGTGACCATCCGCCTGTCGGGGCAGGACGACAAGCGCAGCGGCAGCGATCTGAACGTCGTCGGCTGCACCGTCGATGAGGCCATCGACCGGGCCGACAAGTTCCTCGACCAGGCCGCGATGCAGGAGCTGCGGACGGTGCGGGTCATCCATGGGCATGGCACCGGGCGGCTGCGGCAGGCCCTCAGCGGGTATCTGAACGCGCATCCGCTCGTGTTGCGGGCCGCCCCGGCGCCCAACGACATGGGCGGTGGCGCGGTGACGCTCGTCGAGTTGAAGGACTAGGCCGGCGGTGCGCTACCCGCGCGAGCTGATCGACCAGGTGCGGCACGCTGCCGACATCGTGCAGGTCGTGCAGGAATACGTGCCGCTGCGGCGGGCCGGCACGACGTACAAGGGGCTGTGCCCGTTCCATGGCGAGCGGACACCGTCGTTCACGGTCAACCGGGACAAGGGCTTCTTCCACTGTTTCGGCTGCGGCCAGGGCGGCGACGTCTTCAAGTTCGTGGAGCTGCAGGAAGGAGTCGGCTTCCAGGAGGCGGTCAAGCGGGTTGCGACACGGTGCGGCATCACGATGCCGGAAGCACCGACGTCGCCCGAGGCGCAGGCGGAAGAAGCCGAGCGTGAAGCGCTCCTGAAGGCGCACGAGCTGGCCCGGTCGTTCTATGCCGAGCAGCTGCAGGCCACCGCAGGCGGGGCCGCCCGCGACCTGCTGGTGCGGCGCGATGTACGGCCGGAGGCGGTCGAAACGTTTGGGATCGGGTACGCGCCCCCGTCGCGCGACATGCTCGTCCGGCACCTGCGCAAGCAGGGGTTTTCGCCGGCGCAGCTGGTGCGGGGCGGCCTGGCGATGCAGCGCGACGATGGGTCGGTGGTCGATCGGTTCCGGAACCGATTGCTCTTTCCTATCCATCGGGAGGGTGGATCGGTGGTCGCGTTCGGCGGCCGGGCGATGGCCGACGATCAGGTCCCGAAGTACCTGAATTCGCCGGAAACGCCGCTCTATACGAAAGGGCGGGTACTGTACGGTCTCCACCTGAGCAAGCACGCCATCAGGAAGGCCGGCAGCGTCGTAATGATGGAGGGCTACTTCGACGTCCTGCAGTCGTGGCAGGGCGGGGTGCTCCACACGGTCGCGTCGAGCGGGACGGCGCTGACTCAGGCACAGGCGCAGACGTTGCGGCGGTTCGCGTCAAAGGTGATCCTGAGTTTCGACGCCGACGGCGCCGGCCAGAACGCCGCCGCCAAGTCGGGCGACCTGCTGGTGGCCGAAGGGTTCCAGGTGAGTGTGACCCTGCTGCCCGAAGGTGAAGATCCCGATACGTTCGTGCGGCGCCATGGCGGCGACGCGTATCGCGAGAAGGTCGACCAGGCGCGACCCTATCTGGATTTCGTGCTGGACCGCGCCGCGGCCCGGCACAACGTGAAGGATCCGACCGGCCGGGTCGCGTTCCTGAACGAAATGCTGGCTGTGGCAGCCAGGATTCCCGAGGCCCTGGCCCGGGACCAGTTCGCGGACCGTCTCGCCATTCGCGCCCATGTGGCCGAAGACACGGTCCGGCAGGAGATTCGCAAGGCCGCGGTGACCAGGCAGGAGACCCTGCCCGACACCGCGCGCCGGGCGACAGTGCCCGGGATCACCTGGGCGGAACGCGAGCTCATCGTCGGCGTGATGACCACGCCGGCTGACGCCGTGCTCGCGATGGATGCGCTCGAGGAAGGCGATCTCGAGCCGTTGCGCACCGGACGCCTGTTGCGTCTGGTGCTCTCGATGGACGTGCAGGACCCCGCGCAGTTGCCGGGTGAGCTCCTGTCACGTCTCACAGAAGAGGAGCGTCGGTGGGTCACCGGGTTGACGATGAGCGCAGGCGCCGTGGCGCCACCGAGGGTGTGCGTCGAGGACATCCAGAGGCAAAGGCTGAAGGCGGCACAAGCGTCCGTGCAGCAGGAAATCGACCTGCTTCAGGAGGCGGCCGACTCGACGCATCTGGAGCGGCTGAACGCCCTGTACCGGCAAAAGCTGGAACTCGCAAGACAACTGAAGGAAAGGCCAGAGGAACAGACGTGAGCAATGAGGATCGACCGGCGCCAGCCCCGGGGCGGCGACAGGCCGACGTGTCCATCGAAGACAAGTACGACGAAGTCCGCCACCTGATCGCGATCGGCAAGGAGAAGGGCTATCTCCTGTACGACGAGGTCAGCGAGGTGCTGCCGGCCGACATCACCTCGTCGGCCGAGGAGCTCGAGGACCTGTTCAGCACGTTCGGCAGTGCCGGCATCGAAGTCGTCGAGTCGGAGCAGAAGTACCGCGAGGACAAGATGCTCGATCGCCCGGACACGGGCGAGGAACCCGAGCTCGACCTCACGCCCGGTGCGCTCGACAAGACCAACGACCCGGTGCGCATGTACCTGCGCGAAATGGGGACGGTGCCGCTGCTCACCCGCGAGGGTGAGGTCGAGATCGCCAAGCGCATCGAGCGCGGCAAGCTGGCGGTGATCAAGTCGATCTCGCGCACGCCGACCGTGGCCAAGAAGATCCTCGAGATGGGCGAGCAGCTGCGGGCCGGCCAGCGCACCATCCGCGAGATCGCGATTTTCACCGACGAGGAAGTCACCGAGGATCGCCTCGAGGAGCGCGCCCGCGAAGTCCTCAAGCAGATCGACACGGTCAAGAAGGCGATTGCCGCCTACAAGGCCGCTGAACTCAAGTTCGGCACGCTGAAGAAGGGCAAGACGAAGGCGGAGCTCGGCAAGTGGCGCAAGGCCCGATGGTCGATGCTGCGCAAGCGCGTCGCCATCTCCAAGGCGATCCGCCGCATCGAGTTCACCGAGGCGGTCAAGCGTCGCCTGATCGAGGAGATCAAGGAGCAGGTCGAGGCGGTGCAGAAGCTGCAGCGCGAGGCCGACCACATCGAGCGCCAGGTCAACCCGACGGCGAAGGGCCGCAAGCCGAAGCTGAAGGAAGAGGAGAAGAAGGTCCTCCTCAAGAAGCAGAAGGACCTGCGGGCCGTCGTCCAGCAGATGTCGGCCGACCTCGAAGAGACGCCCGAGCGCCTGCGTCACACGCTCGAGACGATCTACCGCGGCGAGATGCAGGCCGAGCAGGCCAAGAAGGAGCTGGTCGAAGCCAACCTGCGCCTGGTGGTGTCGATTGCCAAGAAGTACACCAACCGCGGCCTGCAGTTCCTCGACCTGATTCAGGAAGGCAACATCGGCCTGATGAAGGCCGTCGACAAGTTCGAGTACCGTCGCGGTTACAAGTTCTCGACCTATGCGACGTGGTGGATCCGTCAGGCCATCACCCGCGCGATCGCCGATCAGGCCCGCACCATCCGCATCCCGGTGCACATGATCGAGACGATCAACAAGCTGATTCGCACGTCGCGTGCCCTCGTGCAGGAGCTCGGTCGCGAGCCGACCTCCGAAGAGATCGCGCAGCGAATGGACATCCCGGTCGCCAAGGTCCGCAAGGTCCTCAAGATCGCCCAGGAACCCATCTCGCTCGAGACGCCGATCGGCGAGGAAGAGGATTCACACCTCGGCGACTTCATCGAGGACCGCAACATCGTGTCGCCGGCCGAGGCCGTCATCAATCTGAACCTCAAGGAACAGACCGACGACGTGCTGAAGACGCTGACGCCGCGCGAGGAGCGGGTCATCAAGATGCGGTTCGGGGTGGGCGACGGAAGCGAGCACACGCTCGAGGAAGTCGGCCAGAACTTCGCCGTCACCCGTGAGCGCATCCGCCAGATCGAGGCCAAGGCGCTGCGCAAGCTGCGTCACCCGTCGCGCAGCCGCAAGCTGAAGGCGTTCCTCGAAGGCCGGTCGTAACAAGGTCGATACGAGGGTAGGGGCGCGTCTTCGGACGCGCCCTTTCTGTTTCTGAGCGCCTCCACAGCGCGTTCGCTCGCTCCTGTTCCGCCATCCGGAGATTTCGCCGCTCCGGCGTGGGACTGCCCCACATGCGCGGGGCCCCCATCCCCACGCCCCGCCTTCGCCGACGGCTTCGGCGCGCCAGGCTGTCACTCGCCTGCGCGGCAAATCTCGTGAAGAACGACGGATGGCTCCACACGTCGCTCCGCGAGCGCGCTGGGACGGCTACGACGTGAACTCCGCCGCCTGATTACCGTCCAATTAGTTCGACTGGTAAATACACATTGGCGCCAGTGAGCCCTGTAATCATTGGGATGAATTCCACTAGATCATCTTGTGGTCATTCCCACTGACGAGTAGGCTACCGACATGCCGCGCCGTTCGTCCGCGTCGCTCGACGCCGATCTGTTGCAGGGGACGCTCGACCTGCTGATTCTCCAGACCCTGCAGCCGGGGCCGGCGCACGGGCACACGATTGCGCACGTCATCGAGCACCGCTCCGATGCGCTGCTGCAGGTGCAGCACGGATCGCTCTACCCCGCCCTGCACCGCCTCGAGGATCGCGGCTGGGTCGCGTCGTTCTGGGGCACGTCGGAGAACAACCGCAAGGCGCGGTATTACCGCCTGACACCGGCCGGCAAGCAGCAGCTCGAAGCCCGCACGACCCGATGGCAGGAACTGGTTGCGGCAGTGAACCGCGTCCTCAGGCCGGCGACGGACACGAAATAGTTCCCCCAGGAGACGGGCATGGGCTGGCGGCGCTTCTTCCGGCGGGCATGGTGGGACGACGAGCGGGCCCGTGAGCTCGAGTCGTACATCGACCTTGAGACCGACGACAACATCGCGCGCGGCATGTCGCCCGACGACGCACGGGCGGCTGCCAGGCGGAAGCTCGGAAACACCGGACGGATTCGCGAGGAGATCTACGCCATGAACACGGTGACGCTGCTCGACTGGCTCCGCCAGGACGTCCGCTATGCCGCCCGCGTGCTGCGCCGGAACCCCGGCTTCACGATCGCGGCCGTCCTCACGCTGGCGATCGGGATTGGCGGCGTCACCGTCATCTACAGCGCCCTCCGGAACATCCTGCTGGACCCATTCCCGTACGCCAATCCCGAACGTATGGTCAACGTGTACGTGACCAATCCCGAGACCGGCGAGCGGCAGCACGGCGGAGCGATGGGACAGGACGAGGCGCTCGACTTCCTCGAGCAACAGACCGCATTCGACGGCGTCGTCGTCAGCGCGACCGACGGTGGCGTCATGCGCACTGCGGGCGGGTCGGACATCGTGACCGTGACGGAGATGACGGCCAACACGTTCCCGTACCTGGCCGTCCAGCCCTTGAAGGGGCGGGTGTTCACCGACGCCGACACGTTCCCGGGCGCTCCTCCCGTCGTGGTGCTGGACTACACGACGTGGATCGAGAAGTTCGGAGGCCGCGACGATGTGCTCGGGCAGGTCATCACGGTGAACGACACGACGCGCACGATCATCGGCGTGATGCCGGACCGTTTCGGTTGGCAGGCTACCAGTATGTGGGTGCCGCTCGCCCTGCGACGAGGCGCGACACCGCCGGACGAACGTCGGTTCTGGTACCAGGCCTCGGTCAAGCCTGGGATGTCGCTCGTCGAGGCCAGCGAGCGGATGACGGCACTCGTCAGGCGACGCGCGCTCGCCCATCCCGACGAGTATCCGCCGCAAGTGCGGATCGACGTCCTCGACCTCCGTTACCGCGTCGTCGGCCGGTTTGGCAACGTCCTCTTCACGCTGCTCGGCGCCGTCGTCCTGCTGCTGCTCATCGCCTGCTGCAATGTCGCCAACATGCTGCTCGCGCGTGCGACGACGCGTGAGCGCGAGATGACGCTTCGGGCCGCGCTCGGCGGCGGCCGGTTGCGCATCATGGCGCACCTGCTGACTGAATCTGGGCTGCTCGCGCTTGCCGGTGCCATTGGCGGCTGCGGGCTGGCGTGGTGGGGGATTCGAGCCGTCGCCGCCATCCTGCCGCCGCAGGGGATCGCTGCCGAAGTCCAGCTCCGGCTCGTGCCCGAGGCGTTGATCGCCAGCCTCGCGCTGGCCGTGTTCACGACGTTGGTCGTGGGCATCGTGCCCGCCTGGAATGCCTCGCGGCAGGACCTCGTCAATGGCATGAAGGAGTCGGGCAAGGGCGCGGGCGCGAACGCCAAGCATGCGTGGATCCGCAACAGCCTCGTCGTCGTCGAGGTCGCGCTTTCCCTCGTGCTGTTGCTGGGAGCAGGGTTACTCGTGCGGAACTTCGCCACGTTGCTCACCACGAATATCGGCGTCGACCCGGCTGGGCTCGCGAGCGTCGTTCCGTTCCATGAGCAGGACACCACCCCTGACACGGCGCAGCGGCATGTCTACTACAGCGAGGCCGTGGCACGCGCCAGGACGATCCCCGGCGTCCAGGGTGCAGCCCTGGTGTCGGCCTGGCCGTACAACGGCTGGCGGATGGAGGTGAACCGCCCCGGTGTCCAGTCTTCACTCGGCTCGCAAGGCGTCATGGTCACGTTCTGCGATGACCACTATCTCGGTCTCGTCGGCCTGAAGCCGCTCCGTGGAAGGACCTTCGTGGCGGCCGACATTTCCAGCGCGGCACATGTGGCCGTCATCAGCCGCAAGTTTGCCGAGCGGTACTTTGGCTCTGATGAACCGATCGGACAGTCCATTCAACTGCCACAGTTGGCCAAGGCGCCGGCGAGTCTTCCTGATGTCAGTTTCGCAATTGTTGGCATCGTCGAGGATGTACGCAACCAGGGGCTGCAGCAGGTCCCGTCGCCAGGTGTCTACCTCCCCACAACACTGACGGCCGTCGGGAACACGCCGCGTCATATCGTCGTTCGCGCGGCAGGGGACGCCGCGGCCGTGGTGCCGGCGCTTGAGCGTACCGTGCGAGCGGTCGATCTGAACGTCGCGGTTCTCGCCGGTCAAACACTCGAGAGACGGCTCCAGCGTGTATTCTTCGCCGCCCCGCGCTTCAGCCTCGTCATCCTCAACACCTTCGCCATCGTCGGCCTGCTGCTGGTGGCCATCGGAGTGTATGGAGTCATGGCCTACGCCGTGGCGCGAAGGTCGCAGGAGTTCGCCATTCGCATGGCGCTCGGCGCCACGGGCGGCGACGTCGTGAGGTCCGTGGTCCGTGCTGGGGGCCTGCTACTGCTCACCGGCATCGCCGTCGGGACCTTCGCCAGCCGTGCCACCAACCGCCTCGTGTTGAGCCAGGTAGTGGCGGGTAGTGCCGACACGGACTCGACCGTGACTGCGGCTGCGGCCGTCGGCGTGATCGTCCTCGTGGGCTTGGCTGCTTGCCTGATCCCGGCTCGGCGTGCCGCCCGCACCAGCCCGATGCAGGCACTTCGACAGGACTGACAGAGCCTGGTCGGGAACCGGGTACCGGGTGCCGGCGTGCCGGCGTGGCGGGGTGCAGGGTCATGGTCACCGCTCGGGCGGGCATCTGGCAGAATCTCGCCATGACCCGCTCGCGTCTGCTCCTGCTCCTGCCCGTCCTCGGCATGTTCTGCACTGCGCTGCCGGCGTGGGCCCAAACGGACGACAACACCCTCATCCCGAAGGCGAAGGGGATCCACGAGCGCGTGCTGACACTCGACACCCACGCCGACATCGACCCGCGCAACTTCACCGCGGACCGCAACTACACGCAGAAGCTCGACACGCAGGTCAACCTCCCGAAGATGGTCGCCGGCGGTCTCGATGCGGCGTTCTTCATCGTCTACGTCGGGCAGGGGCCGCTGACGCAGGCCGGTTACGACAAGGCGTATGCCGATGCCGTCACCAAGTTCGACGCCGTGCATCGCCTCACCGAAAAGATCGCGCCGGACAAGATCGGCCTGGCGCTGACGCCGGCTGATGCGCGGAAGATCGCGGCGTCTGGCCGGAAGGTGGCGTTCATCGGTGTCGAGAACGCCTACTCGTTGGGTACGGACCTGTCGCGGATCAAGGAGTTCTACGATCGCGGCGGCCGCTACATGTCGCTCGCGCACAACGGCCACAGCCAGTTCGCCGACTCCAACACCGGCGACCGCGACGGCAAGTGGATGCACAACGGCCTGAGCGACCTCGGCAAGAAGGCGATCGTGGAGATGAACCGGGTCGGCTTCATGATCGACCTGTCGCATCCGTCCAAGCAGTCCAACCTGCAGGCGATCGCGTTGTCAAAGGCGCCGGTGATCGCGTCGCACTCGGCCGCCCGCGCGCTCGCCAATCACAGCCGCAACCTCGATGACGAGGAACTGGCGGCGATCAAGAAGAACGGGGGTGTCGTCCAGGCGGTGGCGTTCGACGGCTACGTGAAGATCAAGCCGGCCGATTCACCCGAGCGCGCGAAGGCGTTGGCCGCAGTGCGGGCGAGCATGCCGGCCGGTGGGCCTGGCGCCATGAGCGACGACGCACGCGCCGCGTTCCGCGCGAAGATGGCCGAGGTCAACAGAAAGTACCCCGTTGCCCGTGCGACCGTGCCCGACTTCGTCAACCACATCGACTACCTGGTCAAGAAGCTCGGCGTCGATCACGTCGGCATCTCGTCGGACTTCGATGGTGGCGGCGGACTCGACGGCTGGAACGGCGCCGACGAGACGTTCAACGTGACACTCGAACTGGTCAAGCGTGGCTACACCGAGGAGCAGATCGGCAAGCTGTGGAGCGGCAACCTCTTGCGCGTGATGGGCGAAGTGCAGCGCGTGGCGGCCGATCTGCAGAAAGCGAAGTCGTAGCGCACGGTATCCTGCCTCGCATGCCGTCTCGCGTCGCCCTGCCCGAACTCGTCGAAGACCATCGCGACGAGCACTGGTGCCGCGACGAGACACGTCGTATCGCGAGTGCCGCCGACGCCGAGCGCTTCGTCGAGCGCGTCGGCTTCGCGGCCTGCCTGTCCGATTCGCGCAAGCCAGGACCGTCCCTGTACGTCGCGGTATGTGGTCGGCGCGACGCCGTCATGCCGCGCAACGTGCAGCACGATTCCGAAGCGTCGCTGACCTGGCGCATCAAGGACGATGTGCTGCGGCGCGGACGCGTCTACTACGGCAAGTTGGGACGTGGGCGTGCGATGTTCATCGCGCCACGCCTCGTGCCGTACTTCAACGCCGTGTGGGGATTGAAGCGCGCGGACGAGACGCGCGCGCTGAGCAAGGACGCACGCGCCGTGCTGAAGGTGCTGCGCGCCGAATGGGAGATGGCCACGGCCGACCTGCGCGCCGAGTCAGGCATCACCGAGACGAAACGCTTCGGGCAGGCGCTCGACGAGCTGCAGGCGGCGATGCTGGTCGTACCGAGCGAGGTGTTGTACGAACCGCGCTTCACGTACATCTGGACGCTTGCGGTAGAGCGATTCCCGGACGAACTCCGCAAGCGCGTGGCACGCGAGACGGCGTTGCGCGAGATTGCGCGCGCGTTCCTGCAGTCGGCGGGGATGACCGTGCGCGGCGAGCTGGCGCGGGTGGCCGCATTGTCGCGTCCGGACGCCGGCAAGGGCAACCGGGCGCTCGTGTCCGAAGGAGCGGCGAAGAAGATCAGCGAGGGTGTCTATCGACGCGCGGATCTCGACGTCGACTGACGCACCGCCCCTCAGCGGATGCAGCGCACGGAGAACGCGCGGCCCTTCTCGCCGTCGCGTTGCCGATAGAGCCCGCGAGAGCCCTTGCCGAAGTTCATGAACATGGCGGTCTGGGGCAGGCTTTCTGTCGACGACCAGTAGAAGCCGTGCGCGTCAGCGCGCGCGTAGCCGCCACCGTCTTCTCGACCGCCGCCGAGTACGGCCTCGAAGCCCGAGCGGCCACCAGTGAGCAGCGCGTCGTACGCCGCGCTTCCGAGTCGGCCGTCCTCGGCTGTGCCACCACCGTAAGCCTGCGCGAGACGCATCCACTCGTCGACCGTCGGCAGCCGCCAGCCTGCACCGAGCGTCTGGCACGCCTTCGGTGCCGCCGCCCACGTGTAGAGCCGCCCGTACATGTCGCAGAACGACTTGTCGTCGCCGTAGCAGTAGGAGCCGTCGATCGTGACGTCGACGTTGCGGGTGGTCCACGTGTGGCCGTCCGCCATGACGCGGCTGGCTGGCGTCGTACCCTGGACGACCGTGTCGCCGTACAGCATGACGGTCGGGACTGCCGCGACGAGCAGACGAGCAACGGCGTTCATGACTGAGACACTTCGCGTCGAATAGGCGGCCAACGCGCGAGTCGTCGAACGAATCTCACCGAAGCGGGGCACCGCTCTCTCGTCCACCGAATGCGTCGGGAGACGCCAGTTTAGCAGGTGCGTCTGCAGCGGGGCGTCTGACCGGTGCCGTACTGCCCGCGTCGGCATCAGGCTTCCCCACGGCGGACGCGAACAGCCGTGTCACAATCGCTGAGCGTTGTCGAGGGCCCATAGCTCAGCGGTCAGAGCCGCCGGCTCATAATCGGTTGGACCCAGGTTCGAATCCTGGTGGGCCCAGATCCTCACCGTGTCGGCCGGCTTCCGCCCGAGCTACGACAGGTAGGACGACTCCGACTGCTCGCTCCGCGGTCGAAGGCGTGACGTGGACGAGGCCATGGCTGACACCACCCGCGCAGATTCAAGAGTTCGCCTCCGAATGGTGTTGTCCTGGGGCCTGGCCCTCCTCGCGTTCCTGCCTCTCGTCAGCGCATTCACATGGTGGCTGCCGTCAGAAAGCGGGATGCGCACCGTCGCTGTGCTCATGTACGTGGCAGCGCTGGCAACGGGCGCGGTCGTGGTGCGGATGTCAACGAGTGCTGCCACCTTTCGCCTCACGGGATGGTCACTTGTGTCGCTGGTGCTTGCTGCGGCCTTCAGCCTGATACTTCCTGCGGGGACGTTCCTGCTTCTGGCGCTGTGGGCGATCGCACTGCTTGTCTGGCTCGGAGTGATCTGGCCCGCCATCGCCCGTTCGTCAAGTCTTCTGGTTGCCGTCTTGCTCGTCGCAGTCACGCTCAGTGGATTCCTGACCGCCGTGACGTTCCTCACCGTGGTCGGCAGCGCCGTGACCGACCGCGTCATGGCGAGAGCAGCGGATCGCACGGAGCTGGGACGACTGACGCTGGGTCCTTTTCTGTACCTCATCGCGGTAGTGGCCATCAGTCTCACGTCGCTGCCTTTTGCGTTCTGGCCGTGGACCGCCATCAGGTCAGAAATCGTGAGGGAACTGGCCACCGACGACCGGACCGCTCGCGCGCAACAGCGGACTGCCTGTCCGGACAGGGACTACCACCTCAGGGAGTTCAGGCATCCGCTGTTCCTGTTTTTCATTCGAATCGAGCTAAGCGGCTATGGCGGTGGACCAGCGACCCACACGTGTCGACTGTTCTTCAACGATGGCCGCTTCGCCGTCGCTGATGTCCGAGCCCCGAAGCTCTTCACGTACGTCGAGGACTAAAGGCAGCCGACATCCTGGCCCGGACCAGCGGCTCGACGGTGTTGGTTATGATCGCCGCCATGCTTGCCCTGCGTCGCCTGACTCTCTGCGCACTCGCGCTGTGTGCCACATCATCCGTGTCGTTGGCGCAGTCTCCGACTCGCCCGTTCGGGACGCTCCGCGAACAGGCCGCATTGCAACAGGAGTGGCTGAAGAGCAGGCTCGATACGTTCCTGCCAGGGCTGATGCGCACCCACGGCATCGACATGTGGGTGGTGTCGATGCGGGAATACAACGAAGACCCGGTGTTCAGCGCGCTCGTCGCGCCGGACACGTTCGCGGCACGACGCAGGACCATCTACGTGTTCTTCGACAAGTGCGCGGCGGCCGGCACCGCGGTGGCGCCGGCCTGCATCGAACGCATCGCACTCGGTGGCACATCGCAGGGCGGGGTCTTCGAGGCGCGGCGCTCGACGAGCACGGCGGCGGGGGATGTCGGTCGAGGCGCGCAGGCCGAGTTGTGGGGCGACGAGCAGTGGCAGGCCCTGCTGCGGGTCATCGAGGAACGGTCACCCCGTGTGATCGGCATCAACCGATCGACGGTGTTCGCCTTCTCCGATGGGCTGTCGAGCGGTGAACTGCAGGGCATGTCGGCCGCACTAGGTCAGAAGTGGACGAGCCGATTCAAGGACGCCGAGGCCTTGCCGCTCGAGATGATCGCCGTACGGCTGCCGGCCGAGGAGGCGTACTACCGGACGATGCAGGAGATGGTCTGGTCGATGACGCAGGAGATGTTCTCCGAGCGCACGATCACGCCCGGCAAGACCAGGACCAGCGACCTGGTGTGGTGGTGGCGGCAGCGCGTCAACGACCTCGGCCTCGGCACGTGGTTCCAGCCGAGCGTCTCGGTGCAGCGCCGTGGCGCCACGGCCGCGCAGCTCGGCGCCGATCCGGTGATCGAACGCGGCGACGTGCTGCACTGCGACGTCGGTATCACCGTCGCCCGGCTCAACACGGACACGCAACACAACGCCTACGTACTCCGTGAGGGCGAGTCCGAGGCGCCAGAGGGCCTGCGGCGCGCGCTGGCCAATGGCAATGCGATGCAGGACATCCTGATGGCGGAACTGCGGCCCGGCCGGACCGGCAACGAGATCCTCGCGGCCTCTCGCGCCTCGATGAAGGCCAAGGGCATCGACGGCACCTTCTACGCCCACCCGATCGGCCTGCACGGGCACGGCGCCGGGCCGCTCGTCGGTCTCTGGGACTACCAGGACGGCGTTCCCGGGCGCGGCGACGCGAAAGTGATCCCCTCGATGTGGTACTCGATCGAACTCCAGGCGACGACCCCGGTCGCAGAATGGGGCGGTCAGCCGGTGCGGATGGCGCAGGAGGAAGACGCGATCATCGGCGCCGGCGGCAAGGTCCGCTGGGCGCTCAAGCGACAGGACTCGCTGTTCCTCGTCCGCTGAGTGACGACACCACACGACGGCTCAGGCGAACACCTTCGCGTAGTGCTGCCAGTCGTCGAACGAGACGTTGCCGCCGCAGATCAGCAGCACCACGTGATCGCCGGTCGCGAACGACGAGGCGACACGGCGCGCCGCGGCCAGCGTGCACGACGCCGCGAGTTCGGCGTTGATCTTGGCGCGCTCGAGCAGGAACCGGCCGGCCTCGAAGGCCTCGCGGTCACTCACGCGGACGTAACGCTCGGCGTGACGTCGCATGACGGTCAGCGCATCCTCGGCGACGTACGGAGCGCTCAGCGTCCGCGCCAGCGACGTCGGTGTGATCTGCACGACCCTGTCCGCAGCCAGTGCCTGCCCCATCGTGTCTGCTCCTTCCGTCTCGACACCCCAGACACGGATACCAGGACGCAGCGCCTCGAGCGCAATCGCGATGCCGGCGATCAACCCACCGCCGCCGATGCTGATGACGATGTCGGTCACCTGCGGCAGGTCTTCGTGGACCTCGAGGCCGATCGTGCCGACGCCGGACATCTGGTACGGATCGTCGAACGGATGCAGCAGTCGCGCGCCGGCGTCGCGCAGCGCTTCGGCACGGGCGAACACTTCCGGAAAGCTCGCCGCCAGTTCGACCTCGGCGCCGTAGGCCCGCGTCGCCGCCACCGACGCCATGGGCGCAGTAGCGGGCATGCACAGGCGCGTCGGCACGCCGAGCGTGGTGCCTGCATCCGCTAACGCCTGCGCGAAGTTGCCACCACTGACGCCAACCACACCGGCAGCACGTTCCTCCGGCGACAGGTGGAGGATCTGGTTGAAGGCGCCACGTGGCTTGAACGAGCCGGTGCGCTGGAACAGTTCGAGCTTCAGGTAAACGTTGGTGCCGAGCTCGCGACTCAGCGTCCGGTTGCGCTCCAGCGGCGTCCGTCGCACGTAGGGCGCGATTCGCGGCCGCGCTTCCCGTACATCATCGACGGTGATCACGCGCGAGCCCCTGGCGACGCTGACATCGGCCAAGCATAGCGGACGGCGATGTGAGAACAGCGGCAGCGGATCACACGACGGTCGCTGACCGCTCGACCAGCAGGGCACGCAGGATCGAGCGGTGGCAGCGTTCCTCGCGCTCGCAGTAGCAGCCGATCGCCAGGTTCGTCTGGTGCGACAGCGCGGCCAGCAGATCGAGCAGCCGCGAGGTGTCGGGTGCCTTCATCTCGGCCCGGTACTTCCGCTCGAACGCCTTCCAGGCCTTCTCATCGTCGGCAGACAACCCCTGCGCGACAAGTGCCTCGCTCGGCGCCAGCTGCGGCAGCCACGTGTCGTAGAAATCCCGTGACGCAAAGTCAGCCCTGGGCA
>DATJTM010000669.1:0-9634 GCA_035503395.1 Luteitalea sp. | reverse complement strand
CAAGGGCAGGATGGCCAGGTGACGAGGGGCGCCGTTGGAGAGCGCCGTGCTCATGCGGAAGGCGGCCGCCGGGACGTCCTCGATCACCTGGAGCTGACCACTCTCGATGGCCTGACCGATCAGCCCGTCGCCTCGCCGGACTTCGGCTGGCACCGTCTCGGCATCGACACCGCGCGTCGCGGCAAGCTGGAAGACCTGTTCGTCGGCCGACGTGTAGACGGCTGCGGCCGGAGCGCCGGTCTCGAGCATCACCACGCGCAGCATGCGCGCGCCGAGTTCGCGCATCGCCAATTCGCCCTGCAGTTCCTTCAACAGCTCGGCCTGGGCGCCACGGAGCCGGGCTTCGTGCTGCGCCGTGTTCCTCGTGACCAGCAGTCGCCGCGTCAGCCACCCCACCGACCAGATCGCCACGAATCCGAACAGCCGGTTGATGAACTGCAGCACGCCGGTCGTCAGGCGCTCGTCCGTGTAGGTGGTGATGGCCACGAGTGCGGTGGCGATCACCGTGCCGACGATCGGCGCCTCGGCGCTGGGCCCGAGGAGGGTCAGAACCAATGGGACGAGGTAGAGGATCCAGACCGAGATGCCGAGCGGCGTGTACCAGTCGGCGATGAACACCGGCACGGCGGCCAGCAACAGCAACGCGTAGAAAAGAACCGGGTTCCGTCGCGGCAGCGATTGAGCAGCAGGAGACACCGCCCGGCATCATATCAACCGCAATCCAGCTAAGAAGTGATTGCTCCCCTATCATTTGCACGATGGCTGAGCGCGGCGAACGATTCGGCGGGATGCGCCCCTTCGGTGCAGTGATTTCACTCGCCGAGGCTCTGCAGTTGATGCATACACAGGCGCGAGCGGTCGATGGCGTCGAACGGGTGTCGCTGGGATCCGCCGCGAATCGCGTGCTCGCCGAGGACCTCCGTGCTCCCTTCGACGTGCCGGGCTTCGACCGGTCGGCGATGGACGGCTACGCGGTGCGCAGCATCGACCTCGCCGCTGCCTCCGCCGACGAGCCCGTGTGGCTGTCACTGGCGGGCCGGATCCGCCCCGGTGCGTCGTGGGCGGGCACGCTGGCCCCAGGGTCGTGCCTCGACATCGCGACCGGTGCCCCCGTCCCATCGTCGGCCGACGCCGTCGTCATGGTGGAGCGAACGCAGCGCGAGGGCGACCGGGTGCGGTTCACCGCCGCGGTCCCCGCGCGCACCAATGTGTCGCCCCGGGCCAACGATCTCGCTCTCGGCGCCATCGTCCTGCGAAGCGGCGTCGTCCTGACGCCCGCCCGTCTCGGCGTCGCTGCGTCACTCGGCGTGCGCGGGCTGACAGTGCGGCGCCGTCCGAGAGTCGCGCTCATCTCGAGTGGCGACGAGCTGCTCGACCCGCAGGTCGATGCGGGCCCACCAGAGGCCGGCCGCATCTACGACGCCAACGCCACGATGCTCGCCGCCATCTGTGCGATGGATGGCGCGGAGGTGCAGCTGCTTCCGCTCGTCCGCGATCGCATCGAGGCGTGGCGCGAGGCGTTCGACGCCGCCCGTGACGCCGACCTCATCGTCTGTTCCGGCGGCAGTTCGGTCGGTGAGCAGGACTACGGCGCCGACATCCTCGCCGAGCGCGGCGAGGTGCTGTTCCACGGCATCGCCGTCAAGCCGGGCAAGCCGACGGGCTTCGCGCGTATCGGCGCACAGCTCGTGTTGGCGATGCCTGGCAACCCGTCATCGTGCTTGTCGAACTCGTACGTCCTGTTGCGACCACTGTTGCGGCAGCTCGCCGGCCTGCCCCCGTTGGTGCCGCAGACGCGTGAGGCCACGCTGACGCGTGCGCTGACGTCGCCGCGCGACCGCCTGCAGTTCCATCCGGTGAAGCTGGATGGCGATCGCGCGATTCCGGTGTTCAAGGGATCGGGCGACGTGACGAGCCTGTCGGACGCGGATGGATACGTCGAAGTGCCGGTCGACGTGACCCGGCTCGACGAGGGCGCGCGCGTCGTCGTGACGCTGTACTAGCGCTTGCGACGATCCAAGGGGTCGGGCAGCGCTTCCAGGTACGCCATCAGATCCGAGAGTTCCTCTGGCGACAGCAGGTGTTCGAGGCCCGGTGGCATCACCGAGAACTCCACGGGCTCGACCGCGGCGACATTGCGCCGGGGAATGCGGATCGTCGCGCCAGGCCCGGTCGCCATCACGATCGCGTCGGGCGATTCCTGCTTGACGATGCCAGTGTTGTCGCCGGATCTGGTGCGCACGCGCCAGGTCTCGTACTCGCGCGCGAAGCTGGCACTCGGATAGAGCACCGCCTCGAGGATGTCGTGGCGCGATCGGATTTCGCCGATGTTGCTTAGGTCCGGCCCGAATTCAGCGCCCTCACGACCAACGGCATGACAGGTCGAGCACGTCGCCTTGCCGAAGAACAGGCGACGACCCGCGTCGACGTCGCCGCGACCGAGACCGGCCGCCATCGTCTCGAGACGCTGCAGGCGCGCATTCTGGCGCTGGCGCATCGCCAGCAGCAGCGGCTTCGCGCGATCGGGCACCGGCGCCGGGAACTTCGCCAGTCGCGCGGTGAGGTCGCGTTCCGACAACACATCGAGGCGATCGGTGGACTTCTCCAGCGCCTCCACCAGCGCCACGCCGACCTCGACGCTCGTCGCGCGATCGAAGGCCGCGACGATGCGCGGCAGGAGGAACGCGTCGGCGCTTGCCACGTGCGTCTTCGCGAGCGTCACGAGTTGCGGATCGGTGAGGGCGGCCTGCGCGAGGATGCCGGCCGCCTGCTGCCGCAGGTGCGCCGGCTCCGTCTTTGCGAGGCGCGCCGTCAGCCATTCGAACGACGAGGCATCGATCGCGGGCTGCACGAGGACCAGGGCGCCGAGCACCTCGAGCTTCTGGGCGGCGGGCCGGGCCGGTGCCGCCGCGATCCGCGCCAGGTCGGCGGCGAGCGGTGCGATCCGGCGCGCCGCCACGACGTCGAGCGCCGCCGTGCGCACGGCCCCGTTGGTCGACGACAACAGGGGCCGCAACGCCTCGATCCACGCCGGTGGTACCTTCTCGCCCGGGCAGCCCTTGAGGACGTCGGTGAGCACGCGCAGGCGGCTGCTCCCTGTCACCGCCGCCGTCCTCAACTCAGTGGCGACGAACTGCTGCACGGCCGCGTCGCGGCACACGCCGACCATCACCTCGCCGAGCGCTGTGGCGTCGGTGTCACTGAGCGACGGGCGCTGCAGGCGCGATCGGACGCCGGTGATCACCGACGACGACCACCCCTGATGGTGCGACGCCGCCCACAATCCCGTCCGCCAGAGGGCATCGTCTCGGGACACCAGGAATGGCTGCACCTGCGCCGGCGTGAGGCCGCCTCCCTCCATCTGATCGAGCGCGATGAGGGCGGCGCGTCGGGTCGCGGTCGATGTCGCGGTGAGGACCTGCCGCAGCGGTGCCGCCGACTTCAGCTGGATGAGCGCGTGGATCACCGCGTGCTCGACGAAGCGATCGCCAGGCTTCACGGTTGCGGCGATCAGCGCGTCGACGTTGGCCGGATCACCGAGTTGCCCGAGGGCGGTCGCCGCCTGCCGCTGCACCGGCGGCGTGTCGCTCGCCAGTGCCTTGCGCAACGCGCCCGCCGCGGAGACATCGCGAGCCTGGCCTACGGCGCGTGCCGCAGCAACGCGAACTGCTTCGTGGCTGTCGTCCAGCGCACCCCATACCGCGGCGCGAGCGTCGGGCGAGTCGATGCGATGGAGCGCGAATACCGCGGCGGCGCGGACCTCACCGTCGCGGGCGGTGCGACGCAGCGCGTCGAGTGCCATCACGCCGGACGCGCCACGGGCGACCAGTTCCTCCGCAGCGCGGTCGCGTACCGCCGTCCGATCCTCGGTCATCAGCGTCGCGAGTGCCGCGGGTGCCAGCGCCTTCCACTCGATTTCGCGACCTCGCGGATCGGCGACGGCCGGCGCGCCGGTGCGACGAATCCGATAGATACCGCCGGCCACGTCCGGCTTGGCGACGCGCGACAGCGGGCAGCCCTTGATGAACCAGCCGCCGGTTTCGATGACGATCAGGCTGCCGTCGGCATCCTGCAGCACGTCGGTCGGATGCGAGTCGGCGCTCGTCGCCGTGACGAACGGAAAGTCCTCGGTGCGATACGTCGATCCGCTGGCAGTGACGACGTGCCGCATCACGCGGCCGGTGTTGAACTGCGCGCTGAACAGGTTGCCGTGGACGTCCGGACCGAGCCCTGCACCGCGATACCGCAGCAGGCCCGATGGCGCGACGCGCGCCAGCGTCGTCATCGGCGGCAGGTACTCCCCCGTCAGCGGCAGCTTGTCGGCGGCAATCACGTCGTGCGGTTTCGGATACACGCCACCCTCGACCCAGTGCACGAGCGCGTCGCGCACGCCGTCCTTCGGGTCGACGATGTAGGTCATCGTGCCGACGGTGTCGCCCGACGGCATGAAGGCGATTTCGATCGCATTGTCGAAGCCACCGCCCGACACCCACTCGAGGCCGGACCCGTCCGGCCTGACCCGCCAGATCCGCGCGCCCTTGCCTTCCAGCGTGTCGCCTTCCTTGCGCGTGATCCTGAAGCCGCGTCGGGCGTCGGTCAGGTACAGCCAGCCATCGGGGCCGAGGAAGGGCCCGCCGAGCGTCGCGCCGTTCACGTTCAGCGTCCAGCCGGAGAGCACCGTCTCCTTCTTGTCGGCAACGAGGTCGCCGTTGGTATCGGTGAACTTGAGCAGGTCGGGCGCCGCCGACACGTAGAAGCTGTTGCCGACGAAGGCGCCGCCCTTCGGGAACGGCAGCTTGTCAGCGTAGATGGTGCTCGTGTCGAAACGCCCGTCGCCGTCGGCATCCTGCAGCACGCGGATGTGGTACGACGGCCTGGCCAGCATCTCCTCGGTCGTCATCGTGTTCGGCTCGGTCGACTCGAACAGGAACAACCGTCCCTCGTCGTCGAACACGCCGAACATCGGGTACGAGAGCAGCTCGGGCCCGGCGATACGCTCGATGGTGTAGCCGTCGGGCACGCGCAGGTGGACGTCGCCGGCCGGCGCCTGTCTCAGCGCGTGGCTGGAGACTGTGAACAGTGACGCGAGAAGCGCGGGAACCAGGGCGAGGACGCGGACGTGGGGAGCGAAGCGGGCCATCGTGCGCCTACAGCCTATCGCCTCTCGCGGAATCACGACCGGGAACCGGGAACCGGGTGCGGGGTACGGGACGGCCGTCTGGGGCCTCAGCGCTTCGGCGGGGTCTGGTCGACGGCGTTGCCGGCGATGTAGATCGCCGTCGCCGTCCGGGTGTTGCGGATGTCGGCGAGCGGATCGCCTTTCAGCACCAGGAAGTCCGCCCAGGCGCCGGGCGTCAGGCGGCCGACGTCGTCCAGCCGCATCGCACGTGCGGCGTCGACCGTGGCGGAGCGCAGGACCTGCGCGGGCGTCATGCCGGCCTTCACCATCATCTCCAGCTCCAGCTGCTCGAAGTAGCCCTGGAACCGCTCGGGGAATGGCCCGGCGTCGGTGCCCATCGCGATTCGCACACCGGCGGCCGACAGGCGGGCGAGGTTGCGTTCGGCAACCGGCAGTGCGGCCTTGTAGCCCTGCGCCGACTTCGACGTGCGCATGGCCGCCTGCCGCGCCGGCTCGAGCAACTGCGCGATCACGGCGGGGTCGGCTTCGCGCGTGAAGTACGGGTCGTCGAAGAAGGCCGGACGCGATTCGTAGACGAACGTCGACAGCTCGCGCGTCAGCGTTGGCACGTACGGAATGTCGCGCGCCTTCATCAGCGCGATGAACTCGTCGTCCACGTCGACGTCGCGGACGCTGTGGGCGATGACGTCCGCACCCGCTTTGAGCAGCGCCTTGGCATCGGCGAGATAGAAGACGTGCGCCGCGACGCGCAGCCTGCGCGCGTGCGCTTCCTCGATGACGGCGGTGTAGACCTCAGGCGCCATCTTCTGCGAGGTCCCGAGATTGTCGTCGACGCGAATCTTGATGATGTCCGGTTTGGTGGCCGCCACGCGGGCGACCTGCGCGCGCGCGTCCGCGGCGGTGCGGGCGACGATGATGTCGCCGGAGAGAAGGAGGCGCGACCGTGCGAGCGCGGGCACCGCCTGCTCGTCGCGCACGGCAAAGGCCGGTGTCGCCTCACCACCGAGACTCCACACCGTCGTGATGCCGTAGCGCGCGAACACCCCGAGCTGGCGCAGCGTGTTCTCACGCGTGTAGGCGCGCGGCTTCAGACCATCGACGTCGGAGACGTGGACGTGTGCCGAGATCAGCCCGGGCAACACGTACCCGCCGTTCAGTGCGACGCGCGTGGCACCGGCAGGCACCGAGACCGCATCCGATGGTCCGGCGGCGACGATCCGCCCGTCGCGGACGACGACCGTCGCGTTGTCGACGATGCGGCCGGCGGCGACGTCGACGAGACGTCCGCCCACGAAGGCGCGGGTCGCAGGAGCCGGAGACTGTGCGGCGGTACCGACGACGGCCGCGAGGATCAGGAGGAGGATCGAAAGGCGGCGCATCGGCATCGGGGCGGGATGCCGCGCGACCGGACATGGCCGCGCGGCGACAGGACGACTAGCCCTTGAAGGCCGTGTTGACCGCGTCCCAGTTCACGACGTTCCAGAACGCCGCGATGTAGTCCGGGCGCTTGTTCTGGTACTTCAGGTAGTACGCGTGCTCCCACACGTCGAGACCGAGGAGCGGCGTCTTGCCTTCCATCAGCGGGCTGTCCTGGTTGGCGGTGCTCGTCACCTCGACCCCGCTGCCGCTTTTAATCAGCCACGCCCAGCCGCTGCCGAAACGAGTGGTGGCGGCCTTCGCGAACGCTTCCTTGAACGCGTCGAAGCTGCCGAACTTGGCATCGATCGCCTCGGCGATGGCGCCGGTCGGCGCGCCGCCGGCGTTCGGGCCGAGCACCTGCCAGAAGAACGAGTGGTTGGCGTGACCGCCGCCGTTGTTGCGCACCGCGGTACGGATGTCTTCCGGCAACGCGTTGAGGTCGGCGATCAATTGCTCGATCGGCTTGCCCTGGTGCTCGGGGTACTTCTCGAGCGCCGCGTTGAGGTTGTTCACATACGTCTGATGATGCTTCCCGTGATGGATCTGCATCGTCTGCTCGTCGATCGACGGCTCGAGCGCGTTGTGGGCGTAGGGAAGCGGAGGAAGTTCGTAAGGCATCGACGATATCTCCTGAAGAAGGCTGCAGGCTGCTGGCTACAGGCTACCCGAATCAGGTAGCCGGTAGCCTGAAGCCCGTAGCCCAGTGGTTACTGAATCGTGAGCATTCTATCGAGCGCGACCTTGGCCCAGTGCTTGGTGGGTTCGGGGACGACGATCTGGTTGTGGACGACGCCGTCCAGCATGCCCTCGAGGATCCAGAGCAGGTGGTTAGGCGACACGCGGAACATCGTCGAGCACAGGCAGCCGAACTGGTCGAGCGTGACGACGGTCTTGTCGGGCGCCACTTCGTTGGCCAGACGGTTGACGAGGTGGATCTCGGTGCCGACCGCCCAGATGCTGCCCGGCGCCGATTCGCGGACGCGCTTGAGGATGTGCTCGGTCGAGCCCGATTCGTCGGCCGCTTGGACGACCGCGAGCGGCACCTCGGGATGGACGATGACCCGGATGCCCGGATGCTGCTTCCGGATGTTGGCGATCTGCTGGACGGTGAAGCGCGTGTGGACCGAGCAGTGCCCCTTCCACAGGATCATCCGCGCCTGTTCCCACTCCTCCCGGGTATGACCGCCGCCGATCTCCTCGGGATCCCACACGTGCATCTCTTCGAGCGGCACGCCCATCTTCCAGGCGGTGTTGCGGCCCAGGTGCTGGTCGGGCATGAAGAGGATGCGGCGGCCTCGAGCCCAGGCCCACTTGAGCGTCGCCTCGGCGTTGCCCGACGTGCAGATGGTGCCGCCGCGCTCGCCCACGAACGCCTTGATGGCCGCCGACGAGTTGATGTACGTGACCGGCACCACGTCGGTGATGCCCATTGCCTCGAGTTCCCGCCAGCAGATCTCGAGCTGCTCGATGTCGGCCATGTCGGCCATCGAGCACCCGGCCGCCAGGTCGGGCAGGCTGACCTGCTGGTGGTCGGCTCCGAGGATGTCGGCGCTCTCGGCCATGAAGTGGACGCCGCAGAAGATGACGTATTCGGCCTGGGTGCGCGCCTTGCACTCCCGGGAGAGCTTCCAGGAGTCGCCGACGACGTCGGCGTGGACCAGCACCTCGTCGCGCTGGTAGTGGTGGCCGAGGATGAGGAGCCGTTCTCCGAGCTGGGCCTTCGCGGCCCGGATCCGGGCCTCCATCTCGTCGGGGGCCAGACGGAGGTACCGCTCCGGCAGCGGCTGCCGCTGCGAGAGGCTGGACTGCTCGTACTCGGTCAGGACCTTGACATCCATCTCAGGGTCATCCTAGCACCGGCGGTATACTGGTTCTCTGCCCATTCAGGAGGGGCCATGGCACAAGCGACGACGCACGCCGGTGAAGGCCGGAAGCCGGAAGAGTTTCGGAACTACGCCGCCGAGGCGCGCAGCACCGTCAAGGAGTTCTACCGTCTGAACCACACGCACCAGACGCTGGACTTCGTGCTGGCCAAGAAGAAGGAGTACCTGACGCTCGACCGCATGGAGATGACCGTGTGGGAGGCGCTCGAGTACATGAACCAGCTGGTCGACGACAGTGACCCTGACGTCGACTTCACGCAGATCGAGCACGCGATGCAGACCGCCGAGGCGATCCGCGCCGCCGGTCAGCCGCGCTGGTTCCAGCTGACGGGTCTGGTCCACGACATCGGCAAGGTCCTCTGCATCTGGGGCGAGCCGCAGTGGGCGGTGGTCGGCGACACGTTCCCCGTCGGGTGCAAGTTCTCCGACAAGTGCGTGTACCCGGAGTTCTTCGAGCTCAACCCGGACTCGCAGAACCCGCAGTACATGACCGAGAACGGCATCTACGAGGCGGGCTGCGGCCTCGACAACGTGCACCTCTCGTGGGGGCACGACGAGTACATCTACACGGTCTTCAAGAACCACATCCCGCAGGGCGGCCTGTACGCACTCCGCTACCACTCGTTCTACCCGTGGCACAAGGAAGGTGCCTACGAGCACCTCGCCAACGAGCAGGATCGCGACGCGATGAAGTGGGTGAAGATGTTCAACCGCTTCGACCTGTACTCGAAGGGCGATGCGCGTCCGAACGTCAAGGAACTGACGCCGTACTACAAGGACCTGATCGACGAGTACGCGCCGGGCAAGCTGCGCTGGTAACACCTTCGGCCTTCGTCATTCGGCCGTCGGCCTTCGGAAGACAGCTCGGTTGGTAGGGATGGCTCTCCGAGCCGTCCATGGCTGCCAGCATCACGACACAGGGGCGCGTCACTCGACGCGCCCTTCGTGTTTGTACGGGGGTGTGACGAAATCGGGCTACCATCGGTCCATGTCCCTCGACGAGCGTGCGTTCTTCGATGAACGTCCCGAGTCCCGGCCGGCCAAGCACCAGTGCCCACGCTGCAAGCGGACCAATGACTACGCGGTGCGCTGGGTGCGGCGGACCAAGAAGGCGCGGCTGCCAGGCGGAGCCAATGAGCAGGACCGGGCGCGGTACGCGAAGCTGCGCGACCACCTGCTGCGCGTCGAGGAC
>DATJTM010000668.1:0-12953 GCA_035503395.1 Luteitalea sp. | reverse complement strand
CGCTTGTCTGACCGCGTACTTCTGTCCGGTGCCGTGGCGACGAGTCGCGGTCCTGCTGGCGTCCGCTCCGATCGCCATCGGCGCCAACATCCTCCGTGTGTCGCTGCTGGTCGCGCTCGTCCGGTGGTACGGCAGTCCGGTCCTCGAGACGTCGGCCCACGAACTCTCCGGCATCCTGACATTCCTCCTCGCCCTGCCGCTGATCTTCTGGATTGGATCGCCGCCGCCACGACCGAAGGACGCGGCGGCGCTCGCGCGATGAGTGCACTGTCGTCGCGATACGCCGGCATCACGCTGGCGGTGCTGATGGTGGCACTCGTGCCTACCGTCATCACCGGCTACCTGCGGGCCACCGTGGTGGAGCGCCCGCCATTGCGCGATGCGCTGCCCGACGTCCTCGACGGACGCCCGTCGGCGCCCACGTCACGCCGGGCCAGCACCATCAGGCGCGAATTCGACAGCGAGGATTGGGTCGAGCGCGAGTACACCCGTTTCGGCGAGGCCCCGATCACGATGCTGGCGGTGCGGGCCTACGACATGAAACGGCTGTACCACCACCCCGAACTGGCGGTCACCGAGGCCAACTACGACCCCGCGCGCCTGGTCACCGTGGCCAGCCCCTCGGGCCCCTTGCACGTCCATATGTTGTCGGCCGACGATGGCCGGAGCCGGCTGGCTGGCTACGTCCTGTTGTACCGCGGCCGGTCGATCGGCAATCCGCTCCTCTTCCAGTTTTCCGTCGCGCCCGAACTGCTGCTGACCGGTCGCCGGCCGCTGACGCTGCTCTTCGCCGAAGCGCACGGCCCGGTGCAGGAAACGACCGAAGCCGCCGTGCAGCGACTCCTGGCAGCTTCGGTGGCGTCGCTCGCGGCATCGGCGAGCACCAAACCCTGAGGCGTGCGGTCGAGCTGCATTCGACCGCTATCGGAACTACCCTGTGGACGTGTCTGAGGTCTCGCAAGCGCAACGCCGGGAACGCCGGGTCCTGTGGACGGGCGGCTGGGATTCGTCATTCCGCGTGCTGCAGTTGCTCTTCGACACGGACCACGTCGTCGCGCCCGTCTATTTCGTGAACCCGCAGCGTCGGTCGCTCCTGCACGAAGTGCGGGCGATGGACACCATCAGCGCCCGGGCGCGCCGTCGTCGACCTGACTTCGAAGCTCGCCTCTTGCCGACGCAGTACATCGAGATGGAACGCGTACCGGTCGATCCGGACGTGACGGCCGCGCTGCAGCGATGCAAGGCGCGTGGCTTCATCGGTCCGCAGTACGACTATCTCGCCCGATATCTGCGCTGGGTCCCCGAAGCCGGCCCGCTCGAACTCTGCATCGAACGCGACAGCCGCCCGCACGTGCTCATGAAGTCGGTGCTCGTGCCAGCCGGGGAGCATCAGGTCTACCAACTTCGCGCCGACCAGCGAGAGCAGGACCTGGGCGTGCTCTTCCGTGACATGGAATTCCCGCTGCTGGAGTACAGCAAGCAGGCGATGCGCGAGCAGGCCGAGCGGAGTGGCTATCTCGACATCCTCGACAAGTCCTGGTTCTGCCAGTACCCGATTGGCGCCTCGCCATGCGGCCGTTGCTCTCCCTGCGAGCAGGTGGTGAAGGCCGGGTTCACCCACCGCCTGTCGCGTCGCGCGCGCCTGCGCTACCAGCTCTCCCTCCAACGCCGGCTTCGCGAGTGGCGGCGGGAACACGACCCGGCCTCGGCGTCCTGACCCCTCACCATCCGTGTCCGCACGGGGAAACCTTCGTCGTCTGCATGCCCTCGTACCCTGAATTCGCCAAGCGCCTCGCCCAGCGCCTCGGGAGCGTGCTGCCCCTGAGCGCGTACCGCGGGCGCGAGTTCTACCAGAAGGCCAGTTGGCTCGACGAGAGTCAGTACTGGCCGGCTGAGCGGATGCGTCGCTACCAGGACGAGCGGCTGGAGATCCTCGTGGCGCACGCATACGCCACGGTGCCGTACTATCGGCGGCTGTTCGACGAGCGTGGCCTCAAGCCTGCGGATGTCCGGACGGTGGCCGACCTCACTCGATTGCCGTTCATCACGAAGGACCAGTTGCGGACGTCTGCGGAAGACTTGCGGTCGACTGCCGTCCCCGATCGTGACGTCGTCTGGAAGGCGACCAGCGGCACCACCGGTCGTCCGGTCAAGGTGGCCGTGCTGAAGTCGCTGCTGCCTTTCGACAACGACGCTTTTCACTGGCGGCAGTTCCGATGGGCCGGCTGCGGGTACGAAGACCGCCGCGCGACCTTGCTGGCGTCGACCCTGTCGACCGCCAACAGCTCAACGCGCCGGTTGTTCAGCTGGGACCCACGGCGCCGAACCCTCACGCTCTCCACCTACGACCTGCACGCCGACACCGCGCGTGCGATGCACGCCGCCATGCGTCGATACCGGCCGCGGTATCTGATGGCGTTTCCCTCGTCGGTCGAGCGGTTGGTGATCCTGTTCAAACAGCATGGGCTGCCGGCGCCGCCTCTCCAGGCGGTGTTCCTGCAGTCGGAGAGTGTGCTGCCCTGGCAGCGCGAACTCATCGTCGACTACTTCGGATGCAGCGTCTTCGACTGGTACGCCACCGAGGAACGCGTCGTCAACGCCTGCGATTGCCCGGAGCACGACGGCCTGCACGTCGTCAGTGAGTTCGGGATCGTCGAGTTCGTGCGCACGGCCGGTATGGACGACGACCAGGTCTGCGAGGTCGTCGCGACGCCGCTGCACAACCTGGCGATGCCGCTCCTGCGCTACCGCACCGGCGACATGGCCGTGCCCGTCGCGGAACCGTGCGCCTGCGGCCGGACGCTGCCGCGGATGCGCATCGTTGGAGGCCGCAGTCGGAGCTACGTCGTGCTGAACGACGGTCGTCTGGTGTCGATCACGGTCGTCGACATCCCGAAGGCGTCGGCCGCCGTCGAGCAGTTCCAGTTCGAGCAGGACACGCCGGGCCAGGTGACACTGCGCATCGTGCGGAAGGCTGGTTACTCGGACCGCGACGAACGCGTCGTGCTGGACAACCTGCGCGAGAAGTTCGGCGACGCGCTTGGCGCGCGCATCGAGTACGTCGAGTCAATCGCGCGGACCGCGCGTGGCAAGTTGCCGCTCCTCGTGCAGCGCCTCGACCTGGCGGCATATGACGGTGTGCCCGACGCGGCCCGCGCCCACCACCGCGGCGGGGGTGATGCCGAGTGAGTGGTCTTGCTGCGGTCGTCAGGGGACTGCCGAGGCGAGAACGTCTGTTCGTGTACCAGGCGGTCGCGACGTCTGCCGGCGCCCGGGCCGTCCAGGATCTGGGCTTCACGCTGGTCAGCGCGACGCCTGAACTCCTGTCCGGCATCGAGGGCTCCGTCCGACAGCCTCATCAGGTTGACCCCTTGCGCGCCTTGCTCCGGCGAGGCGTGCCGGGTTGGTTCGCGCTCAAGGACGGCGCCTTTGCGGGCCACGCCTTTCTTGCATTCGCCCGCCACGAACGCGAGCGCTTCGGCGGGGTGTGGTTGTACCCGGGCGAGATGGCGATCACCCAGCTGTTCGTTGCCCCGGCCTTCAGGGGTGGCGGGCTGGGGGGCGCTCTCCACGTGCAACTGGTGGCCAATGCCGTGCGCGATTACGCCTCGACGACCAATATCGCGTGGACTGCTGACTACAATATCGCCAGCCAGCGCATGCTGGCACGGCACGGATGCACCCGGATCGGCACCATCGACCGCTGGCTGTTCTGGCACCGGCCGTTGCTCTCGACCTATCGCGGCCAGCCGCCGCGGCGTTGAACCGCAAGTGGCGCACACGGAAGGCAAATCGTTGGCATTGGCGCACGAGCTGCGGTGGCGATGGAAGCTGGCAAGACTGGCCCACCACGCCAGCCGCGATGAAGCACACCGACATCCCGGCGGCTACGCCGCCTCTGTCCGCGCCAGCCTCGACCTGTACCGTCGCCACGGGTTCATGCCGGACGAGGCGGCGCGCCTCGGCCTCCTGCAGGACCCCGCAGGCGTCGAACAGCGATACGTCAGCAAGAGCCGCCTCGTCGCACGGCAGCGCGCCCTGAACCATCCTTCGTTCCAGGAACTGACCGAAGACAAGGCGCTGTTCTATGTCTACTGCACGAAGGCAGGTCTGCCAGTGCCCCGCATGCTGGGGATCTTCCTGCGAGGAGCGGCCGGAGTGCACTGGGGCAAGGGGCCGCTGACGTCCGCCGGTGACTGGACACGGTTCCTCGAGCAGTGCCCGGACGAGTTCGTCGTCAAGCCGAGTCGCGGCGTGTACGGGCAAGGCATCATCTTCGCGGACCGTCGCGATCCGGCGTTCTCGGCGGCGGATTTGTACCGGCGGATGAGTACGCACGCGAGCTACACGTCGTTCATCGTGCAGGAGTGTCTCGGCAATCATCCGGCGTTGAACGCAGTCAGTCCCAGTCGCGGACTGCAGACGGTACGGGTGATCACGTTCGTCCGCGCGGACGGCACCGTCGACGTCCTGATGGCGTACCTCAAACCCATTGGCGGCGACAACCGCGTCGACAATCACAACAGCGGCCGCACGGGGAATCTGCTGTGCCGGGTCGACCTCGCAGACGGCCGCCTGGGCCCTCTTTGTACGTTGACGGAAGGAGGGATCCGAACGATGCCCGCCCACCCCGGGTCAGGCGCCGTGATCGAAGGGCACCTCCTCCCGCTGTGGCCGGAGGTGCGCGCCCTGGCGCAGGAACTCGCACGGCAGTTCCTGCCCATGCGAGCGATTGGCTGGGATATCGCCATCACGACGCGGGGCGCCGTCTGTATCGAAGGGAACGCACGCTGGGATCCCCCTAAGTTCGGGGATGTCACGGCACTGCGGCCGGTGTTGCAGACCGAAGACCGCTGACCCCCCCCCAACGCCCACACATCTCGGCACGATAGGCCAGGCCGTCGGGCATCTGGCCGCGTGGCAGCCGCGTGTCGCTGGCACGTCGCCACAAGCGAGGCTCCTTACCGCGGACGTGGCCTCGGGGACCTCTCGAGACACGCCTCGCCACAGAACTCGAAGGCGCCGACGTCGGGGGCTGCGCCTTGCGGACGCCGCTGGCCAGCCCGGTCCGTGCCGACGCCGTCGACCGGCGTGCCACGATCGATCGCCTTGCTGCCTGCCGCCAGTTGGTAGTCATCACTCGCCGCGTCGACAAATGCCGACGCGTCGACCGCGAGCCCGCGTTGGTCCGCCTCAGGGGGGAGCGTGACACCGAGCACCAGCAGGTTGCGGACGTCGACTCTCGTCGATGCTGACGAGGCACGCTGAAAGAGGCGGCCGACGTTGCGCCCGGCCGTCATGTGGTGGACGCGGAGCTGGGAGATGTCGTCCTCGTAGCGGATGGCCGTATCGACGTCGTGCACGACGACGTTGCGGAGGGTGACGGCTGCGCCTGACGACTGCGGGCCGCGGACGCGAAAGCCGATGTGGGACTCTCGCACCGTGACGCGGTCGGCGACGACGTCGACGCGCTCCTTCAGGTTGAAGGCGGCGGCGTGCGTGACGCCGTCGCCGCGGAAGCCCCAGGCGTCGCTGTCGACGATGGTGACCGATGCACGACCGCCGGTCGCGACGGTCTTCGTGTCGAGTGCGTTCTCACCCGGCACGGCACCGGCGGCAAATCCATTCCGCGGCGTCCGGAGTGGTGCCAGCCAGAAGCGACACGCCTCGATGCGCAGGTCGGTCCACCCCGGCGCACTGCGTGAAGGATCGAGCTGGATGGCGTCGCCGGAGAACGTGTGCACTTCGGTCCGGCGCACGGTCAACCGACGGACGGTGCCGGCGACGATGCCATGCGCATCGGTGCGACCCCGTGATGGATTCAGACAATCGTGGACGGAGGAGTCCTCGATCAGCACGTCCGACGGACTGCCGATGTCGACACAGTCACGGCCTGCCCGCCGGACCACGACGTCCCGCAGGGCAAGATGGTCGGCGGCGTCGCCGACGCGAAGCGTATCGTCCGGGCCGAAATCGCCATCCAGCACCAGATGCCGCAGTTCGACGTGCGGGTGGGTGATGGTCGCGACGCGGCCGCGGACGCGGATCGTGCTGTTCCTGGCCGGTGCGCCGGAAATGATGATCGGACGCCCCGCGAGCCCGCCGCGCACGGAGACGAGGGGTTCGGCATAGGAGCCTGCCGACAGCCGGACCTCATCGCCGGGCTGCGCCGCCGCGAGTGCGTCGGCGATGGAGCCGTAGGTGCCCGGCGCGCCCGCCCGCCCGTGAGCGTTCACGGTCAGGACGCGCCCGAGCCCCTGCTGCGAGGCCGGCCCGTCACGCTCGAGCGCCAGAACGAGAGTCAGGTGCGCAGCCAGCAGTAGCACCAGCCACCCGTGTGGCATCATGCGTCGATGCTAGCATCCGCTCGCGAGACTACGCAGCCCGGTGCACACCGCTCCGTCTCCCCGGGCCTCCGTGGCTGATGCGAGTACAGGCATCCTGATGCTGGTCCCTTCCGATTGGGGATCCATCTGGACGGGCCGTCATCAAATCGCCGCGCGACTCGCGCGTGAGCACCCGCTGATTTGGGTCACGCCTCCCCGGGTCTGGCAGGAGAGCCTCACGTCGAAGCCGCGGGCGGCGCGCTGGAGCAGCGCACCGCAGGCACCGCAGGTGACCGTGTACGAACCGCCGACGTGGTTGCCGCACGTGTACAGACCGGGGTGGCTGCGCGACGAGCTGTTCAGGCGTCGCCTGGCGCAAGCGCGCCGCGCCCTCATCGCGCGCGGCGCCCGACGGATCGTGCTGTACGTCTGGCGACCGCAGTTCAGCCGTGCCCTCGACCTCGTGCCACACGACCTCAGCGTCTATCACGTGAACGACGAGTATTCGTTCTCCGCCAAGGCGGAAGCGCCGAGCGCGCAGGAAAGCGCTCTGTTGGCACGGAGTGACCTCGTCTTCGTCCACTCGCCCGAACTGATGCGCCGCAAGGGCCAGGTGAACCCCCGGACGACGATGCTGCCGAATGGGGTGGACTACGACGCCTTCGCCACACCCCGGCCCGAACCCGCCGACCTGCAGGCCATTGCGCGGCCGCGCATCGGATATGTCGGCTGGCTCAAGCGTCATCTGGACTGGGCCATGCTCGAGGACCTGGTCGACGCCCGTCCACACCTCTCGTTCGTGTTCATCGGGCCGACGAGTCCGCACCCTGAACTGGATGCCGTCATCGAGCGGCTGCGCACCAAGCCGCACGTCCATTTCCTGGGGGGCCGGCCCGCGGCCGACTTGCCTCAGTACGTTCAGCACCTCGACGTCTGCCTCCTGCCGTACGTCGACAACGCGTACACACGGTGCATCTATCCCCTCAAGCTGCACGAGTCGCTGGCGGCAGGGAAGCCGGTCGTGGCGACGAGCCTGCCCTCGATCGACCCCTTCGATGCGGTCGTCGAAGTCGTGAGAGCCAGGGAGGGATGGGTATCGTCTGTGGACCGGGCGGTGCTCCCCGAGGCCACCTCCGGTCCCCGTGTGGAGGAACGTCGGCGGGTCGCCCGGGAGCACGACTGGGATCTGCTCGTCGGGCGGCTCAGCCGGATCCTTCACGCCGGTATTGCCGAGTCTCCTGCGTCCACGGCGTCGTAGAAGACAGGCTTGAAATTAGCGCGACCGTTGCGGCGTCTTTCGGCACCGGCTCAAGAACAGCGCCCCGCAATTCCGGCCGGCGTACGATGGATTGAGATTTGCAGAGTTCTCAGCAGACGGTTCCGGCCGTCGTCTGCCAGCGGCGTGGTTTGCCGTGACGCGTCGACGCATCTGTGTACTTCTAGGTTCATCAATGGCAAGTCGATACAGCTTTCTGGCCGTCGTGTTCGCGATGGCCTGCGTGAGTGCGGTCACGCCGCCACCAAGTGCCGGCCAGTCGACCCCCCCGGCTGGTAGTCCGACCGCGTTGGGGCAGCGCCCGCGGTTGTTCATCACCGCGGGGCAGATCCCGGCCATCAGGACCCGCCTGAAGACCCTCTACAAAGCAGAGTTCCAGAGCCTGCTCGACCGGCTGGCGAACCCGTCACTCCTCACCTCGGCGCAGCGGAACATCGAAGCGGACTGGGGAAGCATGAACGCCGCCTTCGTCGCGGCCTTGGGCCCCCAGGCACTCGCCAGCGACGGCTTCACCATCGCCGGCTCCATCGACACCCCTCAGAAGTTGTGCGGCAAGGCCATGGCGTACGCCCGCCAGAGCCTGTCCGACATTGCGGCAGCGAAGTCGCTGGGGCACAGTTCGCTCACGACGGGCTATCCAACAGCGCTCTATCTGCCGGTTGCCGCCACCTACGACTGGTGCCACGGGTGGTTGTCGCAGGGCGACAAGAACGAGATCGCGGATGCCTTCGTCACGGGGTTCGAGAAGAAGTACGGTGGGAAGAACCCCCTGAAGATCCAGATCGCCGGGCTCAACATGGTGGCCAACAACCAGGCCGCAGTGAACATCCACGACAGCATCGCGGCCGTGGCGTTCTGGGGAGACAGCTACCCGGCCCTTGACGTCCAGCAGCGCATGTACGCCACCTTCTCCGGCCTCTGGCTGACGCGCCTGCGCAACGAACTCGACGCCATGTATGGCGAAGGCGCCAACTGGCACGAGGGCCCGGGCGGGTACATGCACGAAAGCCTCACCAGCCTCGCCATCGGGTATGGCGCGATCTCGTCGGCGCTGGATCAGCCTTTCGCGGCGCAACTCCCGCTCTTCGCGCGACTCGGTGAATTCCTCGTGGGCGCCATCAAGCCGAACACCACTGCGGCTACCTGCGGGCCCAGCAGCAGTGATCAATGTCGACCGTTCTTCGAGCGCTGGGGGACGGTCAGCGGGGGCGTCGAAGGCCCGGCCTGTACGTCGCTGATGCTCGCCGCCGGACTGCTCCGCGTGAGCGGCGCGAGCGATGCGGCCGGGATCGTGAAGCACGTCATCGACGTCACCCGCGGCGATTGCGGCAACGCGGGCAAGAGTTACGGGGGCGTCTGGGCCAATGGCGTCTTCGACTGGTTCATCCTCGGCGACCGTGGGATCACGCCGCGTTCGCCCGACGACGCGAAGCTGCCGCGCTCGATGAAGCATGGTTTGGGTCTCTACACGCTTCGCTCCGGATACCGGCAAGACGACACTCAGATTGCGTTCTTCGCACCGGCTACCGACACGTACGGCCACGGCAGCCCTGACTGGGGATCCTTCACGCTGCACAAGCGCGGAAACCTCATCGTCCATGCCGGCAATGGCAAGAGTGGCGACGGCGCTCTGTCGATCCCGGCCGACGCACCGTCACTCAGCCCGCTCGTGCGCAATGTCCTGACCTTGCACAAAGGCGCGGTCGACCACAGCCTGGGGACCAATGGACAGGGACCGGCGCACGCCACTCTGGCGGCCTACGGCAACACCGAATTGCGAGGCGCTGGCCTCGTGCGCGCCGAGCAGCTCAACGGCAGCGGCTTCGACTACATCTCCTACGACATGAGTCAGCGCTGGGCGCCGGCCACGGCGACGCTGGCGCAGCGTGAACTGGTCTATCTGCGTGGCGCCGAGGATCACGAGTACGTCGTCGTCTTCGACCGGTTCAACGCGGCCAAGCCTGGCAGCGATGACAAGATCTGGCGCATCTGGGTGCCGACGATGCCGACGTTCGTCAATGGCAGTCCGTTCGAGCCGCGGGCAGGCAAGGTGACGTCGACTTCGACAGACACCATCGTCGTCACCAACGAGGGCGGGCCGTTTCCCGGTAACGATTTCAGTGGCGGCACCACGTCGGGACGATTCTTCATGCGCACGTTGTGGCCGAAGAATCCGGTGGTGAACTTCATCGGCGGCCCGGGCATGGAGTACCAGAGTGGCCAGGACGATGGGTCGCAACCCTGGGGGAACGGGTCGCAGACGGCCACGACACGGCAGTACCTCGGCATCGGTCGCGTCGAAGTCCGCCCCTCCGAGTCGCAGGCCTACGACATCTTCCTGAACGTGATTCAGTTCGGCAACGCGAAGAGCCTGACCCAGATCGCGCCCATCATGCGCGTCGAGTCCAACGCGATGGTGGGGAGCTACATCGCCGACCCGGCCAACTCCTGGGTCGTGCTGTTTGCACGCGATTCGTGGCCGGGTTCGCCACGGTCGTCGGTCAATTACTCCGTGCTGTCCGTGTCGGCCACGTCGCGCCACCTGATCGCGAACCTGGTCGCCGACACCACGCTTTACGTCAACCCGGTCAACAACGGCGGCACGCTGCAGGTGGGCATTTCTCCATCGCCCAATGGCGGATCGCCGGTGCGCACCTCCGACGCGGGGGTGCTGTACTTCGAATTGAACGGGCAGAGCGTGCATGCGCCCGTCGTGCCGATCTCGCCCAAGAATCTTCGGGTCGGCGACTGACCGAGATGCGGCACCGCGCGATCGCGCCGGGGACCTCGGCATGGTGGGCGGCCAGCGCGCTGGTGGCGGTCGCGTTGTCTCTGGGCGAAGCCTATCTGCTCGACCGGAAGAAGGGGTTCCTCACGGGCGGCTTCCTCGCCGATCAACTCCTTGACACGTGGGGCGAGCGGGTCGCGTTCTTTGGCGGGTCGTTGGTGGCCGACTTCGGCACGGTCGCGGCACTGGCGGCGGTCGTGTTCCTCGTCGTGCGGTCGCTTCGCCTCCCGGAGCGCTGGTCGTGGGCCCTCTCGGCCGCCGCCGCCGGTCTGGTGCTGGGGGCGGCGGACGTACTGCAGTTCGAACTGGATCGCTACCTCGGGATCGGTGTCGACCTTGGCCTGCTGTTCGACCTGACCGGGAACAGCGTCTCGGAATTCCTCGCCGTGGGCTGGGCGCACCTGTGGCGGCCGGTCCTCGTGGGCCTCGTGGCCCTTGGCGTCGTCGGAGCGGTTGGCGGGGTGGTCGCGCGACGCCAGGCGCGAGCCGGGGCCGCGCGGCCGCGTCGTCTGTCGCTGACGTTACCCGCGCTGGTGCTGTTCCTGTCGGTCGCGACGGTTTCGGCCGCCCGATTGGCCAGTGCCGACGCCGATGACGCGTTGCGCCGCAAGCCGAGCGTGGCCTGGGCGGGGGACCTCATCGAGACGGTGACCGATGTCGACCGGGATGGCTATGGGCTGCTCGGTCGACCGTCCGACCCCGCGCCGTTGGACGCGCGCGTCTATCCATACGCGTTGGATCAGCCAGGGAACGACCTCGACGAGGACGGCATGCTCGGAGACCTGCCTGCGTCGACACCCGTCTTCCAGGAGGCGGCGCGACCCGCCCCCTGGACGTCCCGCCGGCACATCGTGCTCGTGCTTCTCGAAAGCGTCCGCGCCGATGCCGTCGGGGCCTCGTGGCACGGACGTCGTGTCACTCCCGTACTCGACGAGTTGGCGGCCCGCGGCGCGTCGGCCCGTAGCGCCTGGTCGCACAACGGTTACACCGTGCAGAGCCGGCACCACCTCCTGACCGGCACACTCGCCAATGCGGGGGACGGCTCGTCGCTGATCGACGACTTCCTGGCGAGCGGCTATCAGGTCGGCTACGTATCCGGCCAGGACGACACCTTCGGCAGCGCCGCGCTCGACGTCGGCTACCGCCGTGCCTCGTGGACGTTCACCGCGCGGGACGCTCCGCGGCGACGGTACACGCGGTTCGCCACTCCCGGCAGCCTCGCGGTGCCCCTGGCCGTGGTGGAAGAGCAGGTCACCGCATTCCTGAAGCAGCGAGACCCGGCCCGGCCGGTGTTCCTCTACGTCAACTATCACGACACGCACTTCCCCTATCAACACCGCGGACTGGCGCCGCTCGTCCACGACACGCCGCTGGCGCAGGGTGAGATCGCGCCTGCCCGGCGGGAAGCGCTGCGGGGTACCTATCTGAATGCGGTGGCCAATGTCGATGCCTCGATTGGCCGGGTCCTGCGGCAGGTGCGCTCCGCGGTCCACGGTGACGTCGGGGTGATTGTTGTCTCGGACCACGGCGAGAGCCTGTATGATCGGGGTTTCCTCGGGCATGGGTATGCGCTCGACGAAGCACAGACGCGGATCCCGCTGGTCGCCGACAACGTGCCGCTGGTGATCGAGGAGCCGTGGGGGCAGGTACAACTGCGCAGCGCGCTCGGCCGAGCACTGGCCGCAGACCCTGGCGGCGCGACGCGGCCGACGGTCATCGCGCGTCCCGACGCGCAGGTGTTCCAGTATCTCGGCGCGCTGGCGCGGCCGCGACAGATTGCGTGGCGGACTGCGAAGGGCGTCACCGCGTACGACGTGCGCGATCGACGTGTCCTGGGCAGTGGCACCCCGGCCATGGTCGACGCTGATGCGTCGGTGACCCGTCTGGTCCAATTCTGGGAACGTATGCGTCTGGCCAGGGAAGCCGTGCAGGACTGATCGATCCGTGGCCAAGACAACCCTGCTGTTCCTAGCCTTGTTCGTGGCCGGCCTTGCCGGGTCCATCCTGCACCCGGTCTACCCGCTGCTGGCGTACCTGGTCGACTACTACCAGCATCCGCCGCTCCGGTGGTGGGGCCGCGATCTGCCGAGCGGCATCCGGTGGTCACTCCTCGCATCCCTGGTGACGCTGGCGGCGACGTTCCTCCACGGCAAGTTTCCGCTCAATCGTTCGGCGCTTCGGCATCGGCCGATCCACGGGTTGCTTGCCTTCGGCGTGATCGCAGCCGTGGTGACGCCGATGGCGGTGTCGGTGCAGAGGAGCCTGCATTACCTCGAACTGTTGTGGCAGCTGATCCTGCTGGTCTTCGTCATGGTGGCGGCCCTCGACAGCAAGAGGAACTGGCGGTTGGCCGTCCTGGTGATGGCCGTCGGATCGTTCACCTGGGGTTTCGACGCATGGGTCGACCCCGAACGTGTCGCCGGGCGGTTGCAAGCGATTGGCGGGCCGGATTCGTTCAATGACAACTCGGCCGCGGTGCACTTGCTCGCGATGCTGCCGTTCATCACCGTCATGGGCGTCTACGGGTCGCGGCTGGAGCGCGCGGTCGCGCTCGTCAGCTTCC
>DATJTM010000667.1:0-2955 GCA_035503395.1 Luteitalea sp. | reverse complement strand
GGCCCAGGGGGACGGCACACAACAGGACGACCACACTCCGCAGCACGGCGTGCCCGAACGGCACGCGGCCGTGGTCGCCATAGACGACGCGGACGCCCGACAGCATCTTGCCGATCGTCTGCCCCGACGCCGCGGTGAACGTCACCAGGTACGCAGCATCGAGCAGGAACAGGAAACCCACCAGCGGCACGAGTGGCAGCAGGCGCCACTCCTCCGGCTGCACGGCCGCGACGCGCAGCGTCAGCCAGACCACGGCGACGTCGATTGCGACCAGCAGCGCCGCATCGACGAGTCCGGCCCGGATACGAGCCCCCAGGCCTTCGGGGTGCTCCTCGGCCCCACCGTCGGTCTGCGTGACTGGCACGTCGACCTCGATGCGTCGATCGAGGTCCGGGGACGGCGTCTCCTCGGGCCAGTCGAAGGCCGGCGTACCGGGCGTGCCCGGTGCCGACGGTTCGATCGCGGCGGGACCGTGGCGCAGCTGTGCCCGCGGGATCTCGACCTTGCGCCGCACCGACAACGGCGGTCCGGCCGGTGGAATCACCACCGGCGGCAGGTCCGCCAGGCCCGGATCCTCGAACAACGGGAGGTCGAGCGCGGCGCCTTCGGCTGGCGGCGTCGTGTCGAGCGCCGACGGCCGGCGACGACGTGACGGTTCCCACGTCCGAGGCTCGTGCGTCGGGTCGTCGACGGTCGGCGCGTCAGGCTCGCGTGGGCTCGTGGCGAGCGCGAAGTCGTAGCCGCAGTTGCGGCAGCGCTCCACGTCGTCGTAGCTCAGGTAACCGCACTTGGGGCACCGCATCGATCACATTCGCGAAAGGGGCGCGCCCGCCGGCCGTGCGCCGGCGGCAAGCGCCGGCACGAGGTTACACCGCATTGGGGGTTTCGACCGGCACCGGCCCCTCGCGTGTCTCGCGACGCGCCGGCACGATACCGAAGGCCTTCATCTTGCGGTACAGGTTGCTGCGCTCGACGCCGAGCACTTCGGCCGTGCGCGAGATGTTGCCCTGCTGGGCCGCCAGCGTCCGCACGATGTAGTCGCGCTCGAAGCGTTCCCGTGCTTCGTGCAGCGGGAGCGACGGCCCGGTCACGACGTCGGCGGGCGCATCGCTCACGTGACCACCCTGCAGGAACGTGAGGTGCCGGCTCTCGACCACTTCACCGGGCACCATGATCAGCAGGCGCTCGACGACGTTCCGCAGTTCGCGCACGTTGCCGGGCCAGGAATAGCGCCGCAGCACGTCCTGCGCCTCGGGGTCGATCACCCGCGGCCGCCGTCCGTGCTCGCGCGACAACTCCTGCATGAAGTGCGCGATGAGTCGCGGGATGTCTTCCTCACGCTCCCGCAGCGGCGGCACGAAGATCGGGATCACGTTGAGGCGGAAGTACAAGTCCTCACGGAATCGGCCCGCCCGGATCTCGGCGGTCAGGTCCTTGTTAGTCGCGGCGAGCACCCGCACGTCGACCTTCACGCTCTCGTGCCCACCGACCGGGTCGACGACCTGCTCCTGCAGCACGCGCAGCACCTTGGCCTGCGTCTTCAGGCTCATGTCGGCGACCTCGTCGAGGAAGATCGTCCCCTCGTCGGCGAGCTCGAAGCGGCCGCGCCGGTCTGACACGGCACCCGTGAACGCGCCGCGTACATGGCCGAACAGCTCGCTCTCGATCAGTTCCTCGGGAATCGCCGCACAGTTGACCTCGACGAACGGGCCACTCCGCCGCCGGCTCAGCGCGTGGATGCTACGCGCCACCAGCTCCTTGCCGGTGCCGTTCTCGCCGAAGATCAGCACGCGTCCGTTGGTCGGCGCCGACATCGCGATCTGCTCGCGCAGCGATCGCATCACGTAGCTCTCGCCCACCATCACGAACCGCTTGTCGACGTGCTCCCGCAGCGCCCGGTTCTCGGCCTCGAGCTGACGCTGCCGCAGCGCGTTGCGGACGACGTGCAGCGTCTTGTCGATCGACAGCGGCTTCTCGACGAAGTCGAAGGCGCCGATCTTCACGGCACGCACCGCCGACTCGATGTTGCCGTGGCCGGAGATGACGACCACGGCCGCGTCCACGTGGCGGTCGCGCAGGCGCGACAGCGTGAGCAGGCCGTCGATGCCGGGCAGCCAGACGTCGAGGAGGATGACGTCGAAGTGCCGGCCCGGCGCAATCTCGAGACAGGCCTCGCCCGACGGCACCGCATCCACCTCGAAGCCCTCGTCGCGCAGCACGCCCGAGAGCGCCGACCGCACCCCGGCTTCGTCGTCGACGATGAGCACGCTCGGACGCATGGCTAGGCCGGCAGTTCCATGGCGAAGGCGGCGCCGCGCGGCGCCCGGTCGGTCGCCTCGATGGTGCCACCGTGCTCGACGACGATGCGCCGCACGATCGCGAGACCGAGCCCGCTGTCGCGTCCCTTGGTCGAGTAGTACGGCAGAAACAGCTTGGTGCGATCGGCGACGCCCAGCCCCGGTCCGTCGTCGGCAATCACGAGGCGCGCGAGCCGATGCCCCTCGTCCCACGTCGTCTGCACCGTGATGGTCCCCGTCGCGCTCGCCGGCAGGCCGTCGTGCTCGGAGGCCAGCGCCTCGACGGCGTTGTCGACCAGGTTGATGACCACACGCTTGAACTGTTCGGGGTCGACTCGCACGACCGGCATCGACGCATCGTACTCGCGGACGACCCGCAGGCGCGGCAGGCCCGTGTACAGGGCAAGCGCGTCGTCGAGCAGGCCGTGCAAATCGGCGGGGACCGCCTTGGGGGCCGGCATGCGGGCGAACTGCGAGAACTCGTCGACCAGCCCCTTCAGCGATTCGACCGCGCCGATGATGTTGGTCGAGCACTCGTCGACGAGGTCGCGCGTCTGCACCGGCGCACCCGTGAAGTGCCGGCGAATGCGTTCGGCGCTCAACTGGATGGGCGTCAGCGGGTTCTTGATTTCGTGCGCGAGGCGGCGCGCCACGTCGC